>DOOK01000120.1 GCA_003512805.1 Erwinia sp.
TCTTCGTAGAGCTGGCTCACCAGGCGACGGGTAAAGCGATCCTGCCGTCTTTGCAGGATGTTGTTCAGCGTAAAGCCTACCAGCGGCAGCAGAATAGTGAAGGCGATAGTCGCCGTATTCTGTCCGTGATCCAGGACTGTCACCGCCACAGCGGGCGGGGCGGTATGCAGGCAAAACGCCAGCAGATTATCGTTCAATGCAATGGCCGCAATAAAAAAGGCGCAAAACAGGCTAACCAGCAAAAAACTGTTATCAAAATAGAAAATTAATTCAAATGTCAGGACAATTTGCCAGGCCCAGAGCAGGCCGGTGGTTATCGCTGCGATATTTAATAAGGGAAATTTCCCTCTGGGACGCAAAAACGTCCATATCAATAACGTTACGCTAAGCAAAGCAATAATCGACGCGGGTAATCCGCTTTTTTCGTTCTTGCTGTAAATATAAAATAAAGACGCTGCTGTGTTTAAAAAGAGAAAAAGTATCAGCGAAAGCCGATATTTGCTGTGAAGCAATTCGTTATAGCTTTGTAATTTCATTCTTTTCTACTCATGACTGCCTGAATAGCACACGGCCTGGTCTGAAAAGGACCATGCCGGGAGGAGTTTGCTGTTATTATTATTTGGATTTAGGAATAGTAAGGCGCCGATAATTTAACACTTAATATCTCTGGTGTCATCATCGGGCGTAAAAGCACCTTCAGAAATCTTGCTGCAAAATGATAAATATTCTTATATGCTATTGGTAATCATTATCATTAAAGATGCTGGCGAAGCGGTGCTGACCGCCTGTGGCGTAGGAGGAGTAAGCTAAATGTGGGTAAAAAAACTGGACAGTGCCTGGGGTATGCTGCTGCCTTGTGCTGTTATGCCGCTGATTACCTTGATGAATCTTTCCTTCAACCAATGGCGCCTGGTGATGGTCATTGCGCTACTGGCTACGGTAGCCATGCTCTATCACAAACGGCTGCGGCACTATCTGCTGCTGCCCTCCTGCCTGGCACTGATGGGAGGAATAGTGACGATCTCGGTCAACTTCGGCACGCTTTTAAAGTAGCAGCCCGCGTAAGGACAGCCTCAGAACACATGCGGGACGTTAAGGTTGAGCCAGGTGTATCGGCGCGTCAGGGCGATCGAAACCGTAGCGGCAGAGCCATACTGTGGACGGCAAGGTACGCAACAGCAGAGCAATACCCCGGATAGCAAAGCACACAGCAGCAGAGCGATATCCTGGATAGCAAAGCACACAACAGCAGAGCGATATCCCGGATAGCAAAGCACACAACAGCAGAGTGATACCGTGGAAGGCAAAGCACGCAGCAGCAGAGCGATATCCCAGATGGCAAAGCACGCAGCAACAGAGCGATATCCCGGATAGCAAAGCACACAGTAGCAGAGCAATACCCTGGCTGGCACAAAACACGCAGCAACAGCAGAGCGACAGCCGCGCAATATTGCGGGCAGCAAAAGACACAGCAGAGCCATGGTGCAGACGGTAAGGGACGAAAGCGAAAAATAATGGCTGGAAAATCAGAGATAAAACAGAGAAATAACGAAAAGAGAAGGACAAAAGAGAAGGACAGAAGAGAAGGTTCAACGTGGTGCGAAGAGAGGGACTTGAACCCTCACGTCCGTAAGAACACTAACACCTGAAGCTAGCGCGTCTACCAATTCCGCCACCTTCGCATCGTGTTGAACTTTTTTACTCATATCACCGCATTGGTGCGAAGAGAGGGACTTGAACCCTCACGTCCGTAAGAACACTAACACCTGAAGCTAGCGCGTCTACCAATTCCGCCACCTTCGCGCAGATGCTGCGTAATATGAATAACGTGGTTTTTGGTGCGAAGAGAGGGACTTGAACCCTCACGTCCGTAAGGACACTAACACCTGAAGCTAGCGCGTCTACCAATTCCGCCACCTTCGCGTACCGTCAACATAACAACGTTATATTGCAACCACGGAGGCGCATTCTAGAGATTTTCCCCGACACGTCAACAGTTATTTAACGGGGCTGCGGCGATCGCTGCAAAAAGCGTCATCCGGCGCGGGCAAAGAGGGCAATCAACTTGCAGAAGGAAAAAAGAGGGGGGAACCCGCGTCGGAAAAGACGCGGGACAAAGGGCGTTAGCGGCCTGAATTAACGTTTCGCTTTGGCCGCGCGTGACCAGACGGCACGATAGACTTTAAAGCGGCCCGTTTGCGCCAGCACTTCATGGCTGCCGAAAATTTCATCCAGCACCTGCGCATAAGGCAGGAAGGCGTTAGCCACAATACGCAGCTCGCCGCCCATATTCAGATGCTTAGCCGCACCGCGGATCAACGTTTGTGCCGCGTCCAGGCTGGTTTGCATGCCGTCGTGGAAAGGCGGATTAGAAATAATCAGATCGAAACGACCCTGCACGTCAGAATAGACGTTGCTGGCAAAGACCTCGCCCTCCAGCTCGTTGGCGGCCAGCGTAGCTTTACTCGCTTCTACTGCGGCGGCGTTAACGTCAGTCAGCGTCAGACGAACTTTAGGCGAGAAGCGTGCCAGCATGGCGGAAAGCACGCCCGCACCGCAGCCAACATCCAATACTTTGCCTCTCATGTGCGGCGTCAGCGTGGAGAGCAGCAGATTACTGCCCGCATCCAGGCCGTCACGGCTGAACACGCCCGGCAGCGTTTTGATGGTCAGCTCGCCCAGCTCATACTCGTTCCAGTAAGCCTTAGCGTCGAATTCTGGCTGCGCGTCCAGCCGTCCGTGATAGAGTCCGCAGCGGCGCGCACTGTCAATCTTGTTAAGAGTGGCCCAGCCTTCCACAATCTCGGTGGCGCTGCGTACGCCGCTGCGGTTTTCACCCACAATAAACAGCTCGCTGCCAACGGGCAGTAAAGAAAGCAGGTTTTCCAGCTGGAACAGCGCTTCCGGCTTGTTTTTCGGCCAGAAGTAAACCAGCGTGTCGCAATCGGCGACCATTTCCGGCGTTGCCACCAGACCATAAAAGGCATTTTCACCCATCATGCGGCTAAGGATCTGCCAGTGATGATATTGCTGGGTATGTACCCGGCTCAGCGCGGTATCCAGTTGGGCGGGCAGGTCATCCTGCAGATCGCCAGCAAACAGCACGCGGCGTTGAGTAAATTCATCACTGTGGCGCAGTATCACTTCACTGGCCGGGGTAAATGCGGACATCGGTGGCTCCTTACAAATCAGAGCGGCGATTATAGTGGTTTGTTGGCGCAGATTCGATGGGTTTGCTAGCATAGCGTCGCAATTGGGCGACCAGACGGGAAAAATGATGTCTTCCAGACGTGACTGGTTATTACAGCAGATGGGTATTACGCAGTATACACTGCGGCGTCCGCGTGCCCTGCACGGCGAAGTTTCTGTTTCGCTGCCGGAGCAGACCCGGCTGATCATCGTGGCCGAAACGCCGCCGCCGTTAACCGATCCGCTGATCCGTGACGTGCTGGCCGCGCTGCTGATGCGCGAGCATGAGGTGATGGCGCTGACGCCGGAACAGCTGGCCATGCTGCCTGACGACACGCGCTGCCTCAGCTGGTGCCTGGGCCTGCCCGGGCCGATCGCGCTCGACGGCGCTCAACTCGCTTCGCCCGTACTGGCGGAGCTTTACCATAATGCCGACGCCAAACGCGCGCTCTGGCAGCAGATTACCCACTATGAATCCGATTTCTTTACTGACGCCGCAAGACCTTGATCGCGCCTTTGCCATTGAGCAGCGCAGCCACGCTTTTCCCTGGAGTGAAAAAACCTTTGCCAGTAACCAGGGCGAACGTTACCTGAACTACCGGCTGGATGTCGGCACGGAAATGGCGGCCTTTGCTATTACGCAAATCGTGCTGGACGAAGCCACGCTTTTTAATCTTGCGGTCGATCCCGCTTTTCAGCGCCGCGGGCTTGGTCGTACGTTGTTGCAGCATCTGATTGATGAGCTTGCCAGAGATCGGAAGCGCGT
>DOOK01000121.1:0-6390 GCA_003512805.1 Erwinia sp.
GCAGATTAAACAACTCGACTGGCATCTGGCCCAGCTGCTGGAAACGCAAATTCAGGCATCGCCATATGCAAGGGACGATGCGTTGGTAAAGCGCGAGCAGGCGCTGATTAATCAGATGCCGCTGTCACAGCGCGTCTATGGCCGCCTCAAACGCCTGCTGGAACGAGATGACAGCCTGAAGCCGGTTTCCCTGGCGCTGTTGGGTGGCCCGCAGAGCGAACTGGTCTTTGCACGCAAAAGCGGTAAATCGATTAGCGAAGGCATTCCGGGCCTGTTTACGCCAGAGGGATACTGGAACAGCTTCGATAAAAATATCGCTTCCGTCACCAAATCACTGCACGACGACGACCGTTGGGTGCTGAGCGAGACGGTGCAGGGCGAAACGCAGCAGCAGACCGATTACGCCGTACGCCAGCTCTATATGAGCGACTATATGCGGCAGTGGGACGGGCTGTTGCAGGATATCCAGCTGAACAACAGCGCGGATCTGTCGCAGCGCATTAATGCGGCACGATTACTTTCTGGCAATAATTCGCCGCTGCGCAAGCTGGTGATTAACCTCAGTCACTATCTGGTGCTGGACAAGGCTGCGCCGGAAGCCGGCAAGGAAGAGGGAAACAAAGCGCAGGCCAGCAGCACGCTTGAGGCGCTGTTCCACGCCCGCCAGACGGCCACAGCGGCCAGCCAGCAGCAGCAAACGCCGGAGCAGTCAGTAACCGCTCACTTTGCACCGATCACCGAGCTGGCGCAGCCGCTGGAGAAGGGCGGGAAAACCATCGCCTTTGATGATTTCCTGCATCAGATTGATGACCTGTATCGCTACCTTACCGCCGTGCAGGATGCTGCCAACAGCGGAATGCCGCCGCCGACCAGCGACGCCATCAGCCGGTTGCAGGCCAGCGCAGGCCGCCTGCCCGGCTCGTTGCAGAACATGTTTACCAGCATGGCCGTTGGCGCCAGTAGCGACACCCAGCGCCGCGATTTAGACAATATCCGCAAGCGTATTAACGTTGAGGTCGGCAGCTTTTGCCGTCAGGCGATTGCCGGACGCTACCCGCTGACGCATTCGGCGCGTGCGGAAGTCACGCCGGACGACCTGGCGCGCATGTTCGCACCGGGCAGTGGCCTGATGGACAGTTTTTTCCGCGACAACCTGGCGAACAAGGTCGATACCACTCAGGCCAGCTGGCGCTTCATGCCCGGCATTGACGGTAAAACGCTGCCGGGCGGCGAAAGCGTGCTGCGGCCTTTTCAGCAGGCACAAAGCATTCGTGATGCCTTCTTTGCCAACGGAGCAACCACGCCTTCTTACCGCGTGACGGTCCGTACCGGCCAGATGGATAACGATATTCTGACCATGACGCTGGACGTGGACGGTCAGATGCTGCAATACAGCCATGGCCCGCAGGCGGTGCAGCTGATGAACTGGCCGGGCCCTGGCGGCACCAGCCAGGTGCGTATGCAGCTCGGCCTTGCCAACGGTACCACGGCAACGCTGGTCACCAACGGCGCCTGGGCGCTGAACCGGTTCTTTGACCACGCGCAGCTTTCCGCCGGTGGCAGCAGCCTCAGCCGTCAGGCCTCGTTTACCGTCAGCGGACATCACGTCACGCTGGAATTCACGCCGAACAGCATTCGCAACCCGTTCCAGCTGCCCGGTTTTGCCTGCCCATGACCCGAGATCACAACATGAGTCAGACGCCCGCACTCTGCTGGTATGGAAAGCTGCCGAGCGGCGGCGATTTTTTAAAGCGCCGTTTCCCGGATGCGCTGCTGGCGCAGTGGTCGCACTGGTTTCAGGTCGGGCTGCTTCACCGGCAGGAAAATGCCGAGGGCGAACGGCAATTTGCCGATGCGCCGGTCTGGAACTTTGTGGTGCCGCCGATGCTGGGCAGTCAGCAGATCCAGCTGGGCTGCCTGGCGCCCTCCCGCGACAGCGTTGGCCGACTTTATCCGCTCTGCGCGCTGATGACCTTTTCACCGCAGAGCTGGACACCGGCCCAGCTCGCGCTCGCGGGAGACTGGTATCAGCAGCTGGGCCGCATCCTGATGAACGCCGTGCGCGAAGGCTGGTCATCGGCGCAGCTGGACAGCGCACTGCTGGCGCTGAATCTGCCGCAGCCGGAAGCGCGCCAGTCGGCGATTCTTGACGCTATTGGCTACCACGAGCAGCCGGTCACGCTGAGCTGGCGTCGCGCGTCAGACTGCTTTGATCCGCAGCACTATACGAGCTTCTGGTGGACTAATCAGGCCGACGGCAAGCCGCTTTACACCCATGTGCACAGCGGCAATTTCACCGGCCAGCTGTTTTCGATGCTGTTCGATCCGGCCGCTGGCGCGAAGCCTGGCCGCCACGGTCTCTATCCGCCGATGTTTGAGTAAGGAACCTTCATGAATCTTGACGAGCTACTTGCCCCGATTAGCAGCGATCGGCCGTGCGGGGAAAACCTGGAATATGACGCCGACTATATGGCGATGGAGCAGGCCAGCGCGGGCAAAGCCGAACAGCAGTTTGGCGACACCATCATCCCTGCAGAACCGGCAGACTGGAACAAGGTCGCGAAGCTGGCAGGCAGCCTGCTGACGCGCAGCAAAGATCTGCGGGTAATGCTGGCGCTGACGCAGGCCTGGACGCAGCTGCGAGGCTTGAGCGGTTACGCCGACGGCTTACAGCTGATCAAGCAGTCGCTGCTGCTCTACTGGGAGCCGCTATGGCCGGTTCTGACCGAGGATGGCGACTACGATCCTTTCTATCGTATCAATGCGCTGGCGGCTTTAGGCGATAAGTCAGCACTTACTACGGCTTTACGCCAGTCGCTGCTGCTGCGCAACGCGTCAGATCATCTCTCTCTGCGCGACGCCTGGGCGCTGCTGGACGGCAGCAAAAGCGAGTGTGAAGACTTTCCTGGTGGCCGCGCCAGGCTGCTGGATGAGCTGGCACGCAGTGAGCAACCCAGTATTGCCGCCATTCGAAGCATAAGTGAGCGGTTACAAACAATCCGTGAAACGGTGATTGAACACCTTGGCGAAAGCGGCGTACCGGAAATGGTACAGCTGCTGAAAATGGTGAACACCGTCGCGCAAGCCTGTGAGATGACCGACATCAGCACGCTGATCCCGCCTGCCCCCAGCGAAGAGGTGAAAATCGAGGCGGTGCAGCCGCCGGTCAGAACCACGCAAACCGACTGGCGCAGCGTACAGCCGACGTCGCGCGCCGACGCCCAGCTGATGCTGGAGAAGGTAAAGCAGTATTTTGTGCAGCATGAACCCAGCCATCCGGCACCGCTGATGATCGACCGTGTACAGCGCATGATCGAGATGGACTTTATGAGCATTATCCGCGACCTGGCGCCGGACGGCGTTCATCAGCTGGAAAACATTTTCGGGCGTCACGACTGAGACGTTCTGATTAATCGCGCATACCAATGGAGAACATTATGGTCAGTAAATCCAGTGGGCAGAAATTTATCGCCCGTAACCGCGCGCCGCGCGTACAGATCGAGTATGACGTGGAGATCTACGGCGCAGAACGCAAAATCGAGCTGCCTTTTGTGATGGGCGTTATGGCCGATCTGGTCGGCAAGCCGGTGGACAACCTGCCGCCTGTCGACGAACGCAAATTTATGGATATTGATATCGATAACTTTGACGAACGCATGAAGGCGCTGAAGCCACGTGTGGCTTTCCAGGCGCAGAACACGCTGACCGGCGAAGGCAATCTGAATATCGATCTGACCTTTAACAGCATGGAAGATTTTTCTCCGGACGCGGTGGCGCGTAACGTCGAGCCGCTGAACAAGCTGCTGGATGCGCGTACCCAGCTTTCCAACCTGCTGACCTATATGGACGGCAAAAACGGAGCGGAAGAGCTGATCGCTAAAATCCTTAAGGATCCTACGCTGCTGAAATCCCTGAGCCATCTGCCCAAGCAGGATGACACGGCGAAAGAAGGAGAGCAGGAATGACTCAGCCTTCTCAGCTTGAGCAGCAGGGCCAGCAGGCCTGGAGCCAGGATGAATTCAGCTCGCTGCTGAACAAAGAGTTTCGCCCGAAAACCGATTCGGCTCGTACGGCAGTGGAAAGCGCGGTAAAAACCCTGGCGCAGCAGGCGCTGGAGAATACCGTTACCGCTTCCGACGATGCTTATCGCACAATTCAGGCGCTGATCGCCGAGATTGACGAGAAGCTGTCAAAGCAGGTCAACCAGATTATTCACCATGAAGATTTCCAGCAGCTGGAAGGCGCCTGGCGCGGTCTGAGCCACCTCGTGAACAACACCGAAACCGACGAGATGCTGAAAATTCGTTTTATGAGCATCTCGAAGAAAGAGCTGGGCCGCACGCTGAAGCGCTATAAAGGCGCCGGCTGGGATCAAAGCCCTGTATTCAAAAAAATCTACGAAGAAGAGTATGGCCAGTTCGGCGGCGAGCCGTTCGGCTGCCTGGTCGGCGACTACTATTTCGATCACAGCCCGCAGGATGTGGAGCTGCTGGGCGAGATGGCGCGTATCGGTGCGGCTTCGCACTGTCCGTTTATCACCGGCACCGCGCCGGAAGTGATGCAGATGGAATCCTGGCAGGAGCTGGCGAACCCACGTGATCTGACCAAGATCTTCCAGAACAGCGAATACGCCGCCTGGCGCAGCCTGCGTGAGTCGGAAGATGCACGCTATCTGGGAATGGTCATGCCGCGCTTCCTGGCGCGTCTGCCTTACGGCATTCGCAGCAACCCGGTTGACAGCTTCGACTTTGAAGAAGAGACCGAAGGCGCGAACCACGGCAACTATACCTGGGCGAACGCGGCTTACGCGATGGCTGCCAATATCAACCGCTCTTTCAAAGAGTTTGGCTGGTGCACGTCGATCCGCGGCGTGGAGTCCGGCGGCGCGGTGGAAAATCTGCCTTGCCACACCTTCCCGAGCGACGACGGCGGCGTGGACATGAAATGCCCGACCGAAATCGCCATCAGCGATCGTCGCGAAGCCGAGCTGGCGAAAAACGGCTTTATGCCGCTGGTGCACCGCAAAAACTCCGATTTCGCTGCCTTTATCGGCGCACAGTCGCTGCAGAAACCAACGGAATATCACGACCCGGACGCTACCGCCAACGCACGTCTGGCCGCGCGTCTGCCGTACCTGTTCGCCTGCTGCCGCTTCGCGCATTACCTGAAGTGCATCGTGCGCGACAAAATCGGCTCCTTCCGCGAGCGTGAAGAGATGGAACGCTGGCTGAACGACTGGGTGATGAACTACGTGGATGGCGATCCGGCCAACTCCTCGCAGGAAACCAAATCCCGCAAGCCGTTGGCCTCCGCCGAGGTGCTGGTGGAAGAGCTGGAAGATAATCCGGGCTACTACGCTGCGAAATTCTTCCTGCGTCCGCACTACCAGCTGGAAGGCCTGACCGTATCGCTGCGTCTGGTATCCAAGCTGCCTTCGCTGAAAAGCGATGACTAAAGGCTGAGGGAAGGGCGCGCTCCTTCCCGAAGGGTGGGCTAAACACGGCCCGTTTGCAGCCTGATGAATGAAAGGTAAGCCGTCAGCGGGATTTTTTGGCGGCTTTCCTGATTAAAAAGAAGAGGCCCAGGCACAGTGAAGTGAACAGTAATTTTCCGGAGATGAAAGCCGTAGCCTGCGCGTCGAAAGTTTCATAACGGGCTATCAGCCAGACCGCACTAACGATATCGAAAAGGGCATAGAGGGATAGCGCCAAAAAAACGACGCCGAGTAATGACAAAAACAGTTTTTTCATTATTGAGCAGTGCCCTTTTGAAGGGATAACAGCGTTAAAGCGCTCTACTTTATATCCGCCGTGGGTGTCTGTAAAACCTGTTTTACTTTCTCGTCATGTCGGAATTGCCAATAAAAATATTGTTCCTGGTGCCGGATAAAAGAATTTCTGAACGGTCTGTTAAAAGATCGCCAGAAAAGGGCAAAAAGGCTCCCTTTTTGTCTGTCGCTGCTTTGTTAAAAGCAAAATGTCCATCAATAAAGAGTAGAAAATAATGGCTATTGATATGTTTATGAAGGTTGACGGTGTAACCGGTGAGTCTAAAGACTCTAACCACAAAGGCTGGACCGATATCACTTCTTTCTCCTGGGGTGCCTCTCAGCCAGGCAACATGTCTGTTGGCGGCGGCGGCGGTGCCGGTAAAGTTAACTTTAACGACCTGCACGTTAACGCGCTGATCGACAAATCTACCACCGCGCTGCTGAAGAACTGCGCAAGCGGCAAGCACATCGCTAAAGTAGAGCTGTCTATTTGTAAAGCTGGCGGCACTCAGGTTGAATATGCTCGTATTACCCTGGAAGACGTGCTGGTCACTACTGTTAACTACAATGGTTCAGACAATGGCGACACCCTGGGGATGACTTACTCATTTCAGGCCTCT
>DOOK01000121.1:6511-10417 GCA_003512805.1 Erwinia sp.
AGGCCTCTAAAGTGAAACAGCAGTACTGGGAGCAGAGCACTTCCGGTGGTAAAGGCGCAGAAAGCAGCGCTGGCTGGAACATCAAAGAGAACAAAGAAGCTTAATGCTGTACAACCTCCCCTTTGGGGGAGGTTTAAAAGGCATGGTATCAGGTCAGCGATAAAATCTGTATTTGCCGCTGCAAAGAATCGATCCTCTGAAATGACTATGGCTGGCGAAAACGTTGGAAAAATGCCTGGCGGGAAGCCGGAACTTATTTTTTCCTCTGGCATTTTAGAATGCAATCCGATTCTCGGGAGCGACTGACTAAAGTATAGCGGCGTGCCGACCGCTGCCACTTTTGGAGCGATGCAGAGAAAGGGCGTTTTGTTCCGACCACGGCTGCTTTATGGATATTAAAATGAAACTGTTACTGCTTCTGGCGCTGGCGCTTTCACCCGTAGTCTTTGCCATAACGCCACCCAATCTGGATGCATATCAACAACCGCAGATCTTAAGCAACTGGCTCCTGAGCCGTTGTGCCGGGAAAATATCAACAGACAAAGCTTTTACCGACGATGCCTATAAAAGTGCTTCAGCCTGGCTGGAAAGAAGTCATCTTCCGATTGAAGCCTTTAATGATGGCGACAGGCTTATCAGTGATTATCTTAAAATGAAATTAAGCGGCGCCGACAAAAGCAATTTAAATATGATGAAATGTACTTTACTGGCACAAAGTCAGGACGCCATGGAAATTTTTGAGAAATATAATAAATAGTTTATTGGGATATTATGAAAAGGTTTTCGGTAGTAACTTTTTGTTTGCTTTTATTTTCGTCAGTGATTTTTAGTGTAAAAAGTTTTGCCAGCTCTCAAAAGGAAATAACAGGCGTACTTCAGGCTTACTGGCTCCCTCAATGGACAGAAGAAGGTAAGGCGAAGCCTCCTCTTATTATAATGCGTTTTTTTGAAACGGGTGGTAAGGATAATCAAACATACTATTTTTACGATTTGAAAGAAAAGGGTGGCGTGAAGGATTATTTTAAAACAGAAGAGACGGAGAATTTCATCAGGAGTAATTTCAAAAATACTCCTGAAGATTTTTTTAGGTTTAAAGAAGGCCATACAGAGCAGGCTGGGGTAGTCGCTCTTTCTGAACGGACGATTATAGTTGAGTGTGACAATAAACAGAATTATGCAAAATTTAACGCCTTCAAGCCTGTTCAGGTTAATCGCTTTGATATAAATAAATTAGAGTCGGCGTCTGGTTGTGACCCAGAACCTTATTCAGTGATGTTCACGATTAAAGAAGGGCATGATGATATTTTCCTTAAGTCAAAGCCTTCAACAACAAGTCAGAATGTTGTTAGCAAACCCATTTCTCAGCCGTTAGTAAGAATAAAAACTATTGATGACCAGTGGGTTAAAGTTGCTCTATACGATGCATCCCTGCCAGGCTCTCGTTCAAAAACTGAAGGTTACGTTAAATTTAGCGATCTGGATGTGGTTAACTGAAGTTAGGTAAGTAAATAACATCCATAGGAAAAGGAGTGTAATTTTTTCCTTATGACAGATGTGTCACTTACGCATGCGAAAAGTGTTACTCCCGGCAAAAGTCATTAATTGCTCAGAAGAGGGATTACCCGCTGCCAAAAGCCGAGTTTTTTCACGAAAAAAAATCACTCAGTATTTTTCTCTGTTTTAACGTTAATTAGCCAGTTCTCTTTAATTAAGGAAATATTATGCGTTGGAAATTAACGGCCGCCGTGGGCAAAGGGCAGCCAAACCATCGTGATGATGTAAAAAAGGTGCAGATTCTGTTAAACCGTGCGGCACATGAGGATCACAGTGCGATCCTGCATGAAGACGGTCTGTTTGGCCCTAAAACCCAGGCAAGAATAGAAGAGTTCCAGCGTAATCAGGTGCATCTGTCCCATGCGGATGGCGTGGTCAACCGCAACGGGCCAACCTACGGCACGCTTAACTCTGGTGGCAGGCCTGCTCAGCCGCATACGGCATCTGCACCGCGCCCGGCAGCACCCGCCGCGGCTGCTCATGTTGTTGAGCCTGATAGCGGGCTGGCGAAATTACTGCAACAGCAGGCGGCTCAGCGTCCGGCTAACCGCAAAGTTGCCTGGTTTAACCGTGCCTTACCTGCAGCAATTAACGTTAAAGCACGCTGGGGCGTACCGATAGCGGTGACCCTGGCTCAGGGCGCGCTTGAGTCCTCCTGGGGCACGCACGCACCGGGCAATATTTTCTTTGGGGTAAAAGGGAAATCTCCGGACGGCAAGTCCATCAACGTGACCACCCATGAAAACTATGGCGGCAAGTCAACGGTGATTCAGGACGGCTTTCGGTCTTATGATACTCTGGAGCAGTCTGCTGATGACTACGGCCGCTTTCTGGCAAGCAACCAGCGCTATGCGGGGGCATTTGCTTATCGTAATGACCCGGAGAAGTTTATTCATGTCGTGGCGAAGGCTGGTTATGCAACCGATCCGCACTATGAGAAAAAAATCCTGAGCATTATTCGTGTTAACGGTTTGAAAGATTATGATGCGCCTGATGTAGCTACCTCTGCCACATTCCAGAACGCACTTCATCAATAAATTATTCCTGCAGGTAAAATATGATAGCTAACGTAAACGTAAAATCTCTTTTGCTCGTGTCCTTACTGGCAGTAGCCGGTTGTGCGACTGCCACCCCTGAGCCGGTAAGCAATCCGGTTATCATGCAGGTAAAAACCACGGTAGAAAAAGAGAAACTGGTTACTAACCCTGCCTGTACGGACTATCTTCTGACCAAAAGTGCCCAGCCGGGCGTTGATCTGGTCGAAGTGATGGAAAAACACGGCGGCGCCTGCCCGGGCGATGCGCAGGTCCAGCATCGGTTATTCAGCGTCTATGTCGATCAAAAAACCAAACAGATGGCCAGCGATAAAGACGATCCGGAAGAGGGTAATCTGAAGCTTCTTTCACCTGCCGGCTGAGTACGATTACTGCTTGTGGAATGAGAGTGATGGTATCATTAATACATAGGGTAAAAATGAAAAAGCGTATAACGGTCCTCTCATTCCTTTTAGGATGGTCTGCTTTTGCCGGTGCGGAAGTGACCATGACGTTTCATGGAGAGAAATATAAAATAATTCATGCAAAGATTACTTAAGCGAGTATTGAATATAAATATTTTTATGCATAAAAAATACCGTTATACACTCTTAACAGTTTTAGTGTTTTTTGCGGAGCCAGCTCTTGCTGAAGATGTATGTCAGAATCTACAAGCTGAAGCAGACGTTTTAAAATGCTCCACTCAGAAAAAAGATAATGCAGATTTTTTATTAAATAAAACATTCTCTGAAGCAAAAAAAACGATTGAACATGCATACCGATCCCATGAGGAGTTAGGGGCGCAATATTTCAGCATCCTGCTTGATGGTCAGCGTGGTTGGTTAAAATACAGGGACGCGCAGTGTAAACTTGAAGCCTTCGCTGCTGAAGACAACACGGCTGCCTCTGCCATTGCCACTAACGAGTGTATTGCAAGATTTGATAATACGCGTTCTGAGGATCT
The DNA here is from genome assembly GCA_003512805.1 of Erwinia sp. Lineage (GTDB taxonomy): Bacteria > Pseudomonadota > Gammaproteobacteria > Enterobacterales > Enterobacteriaceae > Erwinia. Next base: position 10,064 of record DOOK01000121.1, read on the forward strand.
GAAGGGGATCCCCTATTGAACAGGCGATCGCCCTGATTAAAATTACACCAGCTCTCTTATTAATAAAGAAATATAATGAAAATTTTAAAGTCTTTCCTTTTTGCTTTACTCCCAGTGATAAGTTTTTATGTCGCGGCCAACAGCACGGCAGAATCAGCAGTCATACAGGTTGAAAATACCGTTGAGAAAAATAAGCTGGTTCCCGATGCAGCCTGCGTGAACTATCTGATAACAGAAGACGCTGAGCCTGGTCTGGATTTGGTTGATGTAGTAGAGAAGCACGGCGGTAACTGTCCAGGCGATCCCGAAACACGGCCCCGGTTATTCAGCGTTTATGTCGATCAAAAAACCAAA
>DOOK01000119.1 GCA_003512805.1 Erwinia sp.
GCCGTGGCAGATGGTGGCCGAGCGCACCGGCGCGGAAGTTCGTTTTATTCCTTTGACCGCCAACGGCGAGCTGGACGTAGCCGAGCTGTCAAACCTGATGGACAGCCGCACCCGGATGTTGGCCGTTACGCACGTTTCTAACGTGCTGGGGACCATCAATCCGGTTAAAGAGCTGGTCGCGCAGGCGAAAGCCGCAGGCGTAGCAACGCTGATCGATGGCGCGCAGGCCGTGATGCATGAAAAAGTCGACGTGCAGGATCTGGGATGCGACTTTTATCTGTTCTCCGGCCATAAAATTTATGGCCCGTCCGGTATCGGCATTCTTTACGGGCGTAAAGCCATGCTGGATGCCATGCCGCCGTGGGAAGGGGGCGGATCGATGATCGCTACCGTCAGCCTTACCGAAGGAACGACCTATGCGGCAGCACCGTGGCGCTTTGAGGCCGGGTCGCCAAATACCGGCGGCATCATGGGCCTTGGCGCAGCGTTAAAGTGGGTGGACGCGCTTGGTCTGGATAATATTGCGCAGCGCGAGCAGTCGCTGATGCGCTATGCGATGGACAAGCTGGCCTCCGTGCCCGATTTGGTGATCTACGGGCCGCAGCATCGCGCAGGCGTTATCGCCTTCAACCTGGGCCAACATCATGCTTACGACGTGGGCAGCTTCCTGGATCGCTACGGGATTGCTATCCGCACAGGGCACCATTGCGCTATGCCGTTGATGCACCATTACGGCGTCCCTGCGATGTGCCGTGCTTCCTTTGTTTTGTATAATACCGAGGAAGAGGTCGACCGCCTGGCGGCAGGCCTGACGCGTATACATATGCTGCTGGGCGGTTAAGCCGTCCAGGTAAAGGAGAACTGCATGGCCACACTGCCCGATAAAGAGAGACTGGTTCGTAACTTTTCCCGCTGCGCCAACTGGGAAGAGAAGTATCTCTACGTGATTGAACTGGGTGCAAAGCTGCCCGTGCTGCCAGAAGCCCTGCACCAGTCGGAAAATACCATTTCCGGCTGTCAGAGCCAGGTCTGGATCGTAATGAATCTGGACGAGCAGGGCCGCGTGCTGCTGCAGGGCGACAGCGATGCCGCTATCGTTAAGGGCCTTATCGCGCTGGTATTCGTGCTTTACCAACAGATGACGCCAGCGGAAATCCTCGATTTTGACGTGCGCCCGTGGTTTGGCGAGCTGGACCTCACTCAGCACCTGACCCCATCACGCTCGCAGGGGCTGGAAGCAATGATCCGCGCCATTCGTCAGAAAGCGCAGGACAGCATCAGCCGCTGAGTTGCTACACTTCTCGACAGGCTTCCCGTCATGATGACGGGAAGTATTGTTTACCCTGACGAGAAATACAGATGAAAATTATAATCCTCTCTTCGTTATTCTTCTTTTTCTCCCTGGCGCGAGCGGCCGACTATCCGCTTCCTGCGGCCGACAGCCGTTTAATTGGTGAAAACCAGCTTTATACCGTGCCCAATGATGGCCGTCCGCTGGAAACTATCGCTGCCCGCTTTCACACCGGCTTGCTGGGCATGCTGGAAGCCAATCCGGGCACCGATCCCTGGCTGCCGAAAGCGGGAACGCAACTGGTTATTCCCACGCAGATGCTGCTGCCCGACACCAAAAGGGAAGGGATAGTGGTCAACGTTGCCGAGCTGCGCCTTTACTATTATCCGAAGGATGAAAATAAGGTTATCGTTTACCCGATTGGCATCGGCCAGCTCGGAGCCAACACTCCCGCCATGGTCACGCGTATCAGCCAGAAAATCCCTAATCCCAGCTGGACCCCTACACCCAATATCCGCAAGCGCTACGCGGCAGAAGGTAAAACGCTGCCCGTCACCATCCCGGCCGGCCCGGATAATCCAATGGGGCTGTATGCGCTACGCCTGGCCTATGGGAAAGGTCATTATCTGATCCACGGCACCAACGCCGATTTTGGCATTGGGATGCGGGTCAGCTCGGGCTGCATTCGCCTGCGGCCCAACGATATCGAAAACCTGTTTAACAGCGTGCCTGAAGGCACTCGCGTGCAGATCGTTAATCAGCCCGTTAAGTATGCCGTAGAGCCGGATGGCAAGCGTTATATCGAAGTTCATCAGCCGCTGTCACACGGTGAAAAGGACGATCCCCAGACGATGCCCATTACTCTGACCGCCCAGACCAAAAAATTTGTAGGCAGCGAGTTGAGCGATCGGCAGGTTATTAAAGAAGCCTTGAAAAGGCGCTCCGGGTTACCTGTGCTGGTAAACAGCGGCGAAGTGCCGCCGGTGGCCTCTGAGAGCGCCTCAGCAGCGCTTTAAGCGCTTTTCAGCATCAGGGTTAGGGTAGCGAGCGGAAGTAAGGCTCTCGCCAGAGCGTAGCAGGCAAGACGAAAACCAAAGGCTATCGGCAGCACGGTAAAAAAGGGCTGCGGCAGTCATATCTGGTCAGAGGCGGCAGGCGACCCGGAAGTTAAAAGGCATTGTCAGTGCACCGGGAAAAGGCTGCGGAAGTCATATCTGGCCAGATGCGGCAGACGGCCCGGAAGTGAAAAGGCATTGTCAGTACACCGGGAAAAAGCTGCGGAAGTCATTATCTGGCTGGATGCGGCAGGCGACCCGCAAGTGAAAAGGGATTGTCAATGCACCGGGAAAGGGCCGCGGAAGTCATATCTGGCTGGATGCGGCAGACGACCCGTAAGTGAAAAGGGATTATCAGTGCATCGGGAAAGGTTGTTGAAGTCATATCTGGCCGGAATGCAGCAGGCGACCCGGAAATGTTCGGTTTAAAACAGGCAAAAAAAATGGCGCACAATGTGCGCCATTTTTAAACCAGAACTCTTACTTACGGTAAGAGTGAGCCTGGTTGTCCAGACGCTGGTTAGCGCGTGCTGCGTCGTCTTTAGCAGCCTGAACGTCAGAACGGATTGCGTTCACGTCGTTGCTCAGCTGGTCAACTTTAGCGTTCAGAGTCTGAACGTCGGTAGACAGCTGGTCGATTTTAGCGTTGCTTGAGCAACCGGCCAGCAGAGTAGAACCCAGGATTACCGCGCCCAGTACCAGTTTAGTACGATTCATTATTTATACCCTCTAGATTGAGTTAATCTCCATGTAGCGTTACAAGTATTACACAAAGTTTTTTCCAATGAGAATAAATTTTTGATGAGAACGTGCTTAAATTTGATCGTTCGCTCAAAGAAGCACCGTCTTTACAGGAAAACCCAAAAAATTTAGCGAAAACAGACGATTTCAATCGGGCTTATCGCGCCTTACAGCACAATTGCATCGTTCATTCCGATTGGAATTTTTAGAAAAACTTTTGTGCTAAGCTGTAAAAAAAGCGCCACTCAGGGCGCTTTTACACTACAAGGCGTAATCTTTGATTACAGAACGTGCACGGACGCGGTATTCGTGGTTCCGCTAGGAACCAGCGCGCCGGAAACCATAACCACGACATCACCTTTGCGACCGTAGCCGCTGGCAATCGCCGCCTCTTTACCGATACGGTAAAAATCATCCGTAGAAGCGATTTCCTTAACCACGGAAGCGACAATCCCTTTACTCAGGATCAGCTGACGAGCGGTCTGCTCGTTGGTGGTTAATGCCAGAATAGTGGCATTAGGGAAATACTTACGTACGGACTTGGCTGATTTACCGCCTTCGGTCGCGACCACAATCAGCGGCGCTTCCAGCTTCTCGGCTGTTTCTACCGCACCACGGCATACCGCTTCGGTAATGCGCATTTTGCGGTTGTCATGCTGAGAGTCGATGCGGCTTTTCATTACGCGATCGGTACGTTCGCAGATGGTGGCCATGATGGTCACGGATTCCAGCGGGTATTTACCCTTGGCGCTTTCGCCAGAGAGCATAACCGCATCGGTACCGTCCAGAATGGCGTTAGCCACGTCGCCCGCTTCTGCACGGGTAGGGCGTGGATTTTTGATCATGGAGTCCAGCATTTGCGTCGCGGTGATCACCACTTTACGAGCGCGGTTACACTTCTTGATCATCATCTTCTGCGCGAAAATGACTTCTTCCACCGGGATTTCTACACCCAGATCGCCTCGCGCCACCATGATGCCGTCAGAAGCATCCAGGATCTCGTCAAAATTGTTCAGGCCTTCCTGGTTTTCAATTTTAGAGATGATCTGGATATGCTCGCCGCCGTGCTGCTTCAGATGCTCGCGAATTTCCAGCACGTCGGCACGCTTGCGGATAAAGGAGGCGGCAACGAAGTCTACGCCTTGTTCGCAACCAAAAATCAGGTCGCGCTTATCTTTTTCGGCCAGCGCTGGCAGCTGGATAGAAACGCCAGGCAGGTTAACGCCTTTGTTTTCACCCAGGTCGCCGTTGTTCAGCACCTTACAGATTACGTGGTGTTCGGTCACTTCCGTGACTTCCATACCGATCAGGCCATCGTCCACAAGGACGGTGTTGCCGATAGAGAGGTCGGAAGGAAAACCGGAGTAGGTTACCGCCACGCGCTCGCTGTTACCGATAACGGATTGATCGGTGGTGAAGGTAAAGGTCTGACCGGCCTTCAACGACACGTCCGCGCCGCCTTCCAGCTTCATGGTACGGATTTCTGGTCCTTTGGTGTCCAGCAGGATAGCGGCCTGCTTGCCGGTTTTGCTCATCACCGCGCGCAGGTTAGCGATACGCTTACCGTGCTCGTCGTAATCGCCGTGAGAGAAGTTCAGACGCATGACGTTCATGCCCGCGTCCAGCAGGTTGGTCAACATTTCTTCCGATTCGGTTTTTGGACCGATAGTACAAACAATCTTGGTCTTTTTCATGACGAGTCATCTGTTAAGTTAATGGATGAAATAAAGCGGAATCCCGGTGATTGATGGTGCGACCGCCCGAGCGGCGAACTGCGTACAGCTTAAGGATAGGTGACAGAAAAAAAGCGTGCAGAGGAAGTTTAAGCGCGGTTTCGGCGCTGGCGCAAAGTTTGTTTGCGCAACAAGCCATCGTTTTTGCTAAAGGGCCAACCATACGCTGAAACCATTCAAGTGAAACAACGTTTCGTATTATAGCTACTCAGCCCATTGAAAACCAATTAAAAAGTAATTTGGAATGCGGGAAAGCTTGCACCAGATCAGATTGTTGCGCAAAAAAAGCCCGCTGTAGGGAGCAGAAAACGCCTACGTACCGCCAGAGCCAAGGGAGGAAGGGAAGCCACTGCCGTACGGCAAACCGACCGGCGTACAGGGGAAAATGGGAGTAGAGAGGCGGCATCAAAGTCCAACCTCGCATCGGAATACGAAGAGAAATCGAAGTATGGAAGAGCATGGGAGGGCAGAAGAGAAATTGAACAAAAAAAGAAATCGAAGGAGAGAGGAAACCGAACGTGAGAAGAGCCTCGAAGGCCAGAGAAGAAACTGAACGCCAGAGATGCATCGGAGGAGGGAAGAAACCCAATGTTAGAAGAGTATCGAAGGACAGAGAAGAAACTGAACGTCAGAAGAAATCGGGTGACAAAAAAGAAATTAAAGCACAGAAGAAGCGGGGGAACAGGAGGAGAAGGAAGCCGAAGGACGGTGGACGAACAAAGGGAGGACCAGGGTAGCTTGCAGAACACAACGGGTAGAAATGCCTTGAAGCACAGCAAATAAATCGGCTTACAGGGAGTAACTGGAAAGGGACAGCAAGAAAATACGATGGTGCGTTCTAGAGGACTCGAACCTCCGACCCCCACCATGTCAAGGTGGTGCTCTAACCAACTGAGCTAAGAACGCATCGTGCTGTCTGAGTGACAGCGGGGACGAATATTAACGACAGCCCTGGCGGCTTGCAAGCAGAAATCACTATTTTCGATGCGACTGCTGCGCAACTGTGCGAAGCGCAGCATTTTTAAACATTCTGTCTGAATGAAGACGTTAGCGTGCCGCCCGCGCTAACAGCTGAGCCTCAGGCTGGCGCTGCAGCCGCAAAATACGCCAGACCATCATTATTGCGCTGGATGTCAGGCCAATAATAAAGCCGGTCCAGAAGCCCGCCGGGCCCATCGGCGCAACAACCCAGTCCGTCAGGGCAAGAATATAGCCGCTGGGCAGGCCAAGCACCCAGTAAGCAATAAAAGTGATAAAAAAGATGGCACGCGTGTCTTTATAGCCGCGCAAAATGCCGCTGCCGATGACCTGAACCGAATCAGAAAACTGATAAACTGCAGCGAGTAACATCAGCTGCGAGGCCAGCGCCACGACGGCCGGATTTTGGTTATAGAGCAGGGCGATATGTTCACGAAATACGACAGTAAACAGCGCCGTCAGCAGCGACAGCGACATCCCTACACCTTGCCCGGTCCAGGCCGCCACGCGAGCGCCCTCGGTCGATCCTTGCCCAAGCCGGAAACCGACGCGGATCGTGGTGGCGGCACCCAGAGAGAGCGGCAGGACAAACATCAGTGAACTGAAGTTCAGCGCTATCTGGTGGCCTGCCACCTGAACAATGCCCATGGGGGATACCAGCAGGGCGACGACGGCGAACAGCGTCACCTCAAAGAACAGCGCCAGTGCGACGGGTAGCCCAAGCGTAAAGAGACGATA
>DOOK01000118.1:0-435 GCA_003512805.1 Erwinia sp.
GCACTACCGAAAAGTGCGGGAGCAGGCAGAACAAAACCGTGACGTAATCAATAATTACGGTGCGTTTCTCTGTCTTTTAGGGCAGTATGATGCGGCCCAGCAGCAGTTCAGTAAGGCGATGCATGGGCCTGGCCGCGTCGATGCCCTGGAGAATGCCGGCTATTGCTATCTGCGGGCAGATGAAGGGCAGAAAGCCAAAGCCGCGTTGCTGGAAGCGACGCGAAACGATGCGGAAAAGCGCGCTGCGCTGCTGGCGGAAGCCGAAAGGCGATTTGGAAAGAACGAGCGCGATTCGTCGCGGCTCCTGTTAGATGTTTATCAACACAACTTTGCCGCTTCGGCGCAGAGCTTGTGGTTAGAGATTCGCTTCGCCGCGCGGGCAGGGCAACCGGAAAGCATCCGGCTTGCCGGGGAACAGCTGGCGCGAAATTTTCC
>DOOK01000118.1:638-2844 GCA_003512805.1 Erwinia sp.
ACAGCTGGCGCGAAATTTTCCACAATCGATACAGTACCTGCATTTTTTAGCTAATGAATACTGAAGCCACTCAAGATAAATCAGCAGTAAATTCAACAGGCGAGCGCCTGCGCGTAGCCCGTGAGCAAATGGGCCTGTCTCAGCAGAACGTCGCGGAGCGCCTTTGCCTGAAACTTTCCACTGTCCGCGATATTGAAGAGGACAAGGCGCCTGCGGATCTGGCGTCTACCTTCCTGCGTGGTTATATCCGTTCTTACGCCCGGCTGGTGCACGTGCCGGAAGAAGAGCTGCTGCCAATGATGGCGAAACAGGCGCCCGTGCGGGCCGCCAAAGTTGAGCCGATGCAGAGCTTTTCGTTGGGCAAACGTCGCAAAAAACGCGACGGCTGGCTGATGATCTTTACCTGGCTGGTGCTGTTTGTGGTGGTCGGCCTGACCGGCGCATGGTGGTGGCAGAACCACAAGGCAGCACAGGACGATCTGGTTTCAATGGCCGATCAGAATGGCGGTTCGGGCAGCGATAACAGCCAGTCAATTCCGCTGAATAACAGCGGCGCAGACAGCGTGTCGCCTGTTGAAGAAGCGCCAACGGCGCCGGCCCAGAGCGCGCCTGCGGAGAGTGCAACCGCGCCTGCTGCCTCATCTTCTTCTGCGGCCAATACTTCGGCCGGCTCAACCGCGCCAGCGGCTGCTGCGCCGGTTGCGGTTTCGCCTTCGCAGATGCCGGCAGACAGCGCCGGTCAGATGCCGACGGCTTCTGCCGGCGTCAGCGCACCCGCTGCCGAGGCAAACGCACTGGTAATGAATTTCAACAAAGACTGCTGGCTGGAAGTTTCCGATGCAACAGGCAAGAAACTGTTCAGCGGGATCCAGCGCAGTGGTGGTAAACTCAGCCTTTCCGGCAAGGCACCTTATCGTCTTAAGATTGGTGCGCCGGGCGCAGTTCAGATCCAGTATCAGGGCCAGCCGGTCGATCTGAGTCGTTTTATCCGTAGCAACCAGGTTGCCCGCCTGACAGTCGGTGCGCAATAACGCATCTTCTGGTCGCGAGTAATTTCGGAGAAAGAATATGCATAACGAAGCACCCATTATCCGTCGCAAATCAAAGCGCATTTACGTCGGCCAGGTGCCAGTGGGCGACGGCGCACCTATCGCCGTTCAGTCCATGACCAATACGCGGACCACCGACGTGGCCGCAACGGTTAACCAAATTAAAGCGCTTGAGCGCGTCGGCGTTGATATTGTCCGCGTCTCTGTTCCCACCATGGATGCCGCCGAAGCGTTCCGTCTTATCAAGCAGCAGGTTAACGTCCCGCTGGTTGCTGATATCCATTTTGACTACCGTATCGCGCTTAAAGTTGCCGAATATGGCGTTGACTGCCTGCGCATCAACCCCGGAAATATCGGTAACGAAGAGCGCATTCGTCAGGTCGTTGACTGCGCACGCTACAACAATATCCCAATCCGTATCGGCGTTAACGCCGGATCGCTGGAAAAGGATCTGCAGGAAAAGTATGGTGAGCCTACGCCACAGGCGCTGCTGGAATCCGCCATGCGCCATGTCGATCATCTCGATCGTCTTAACTTCGATCAGTTCAAGGTCAGCGTAAAAGCATCGGACGTTTTTCTGGCCGTGGAATCTTATCGCCTGCTGGCTAAGCAGATCGAGCAGCCGCTGCACCTGGGCATTACCGAAGCGGGCGGCGCGCGCGCTGGCGCGGTAAAATCCGCCGTTGGCCTGGGCCTGCTGCTGTCGGAAGGGATTGGCGATACGCTGCGTATTTCGCTGGCGGCCGATCCGGTCGAAGAGGTGAAGGTCGGTTTTGATATTCTGAAATCCCTGCGCATTCGTTCCCGCGGCATTAACTTTATTGCCTGTCCAACCTGCTCCCGCCAGGAGTTTGATGTGATCGGTACCGTTAACGCGCTGGAGCAGCGTTTGGAAGATATCATTACGCCAATGGACGTCTCGATTATCGGCTGTGTGGTTAACGGGCCGGGCGAGGCGCTGGTTTCTACGCTTGGCGTTACCGGCAGCAATAAGAAAAGCGGCTTTTATGAGGACGGCGTGCGCCTGCGCGAGCGTCTGGACAACGACGATATGATTGACCAGCTGGAAGCGCGCATCCGCGCCAAAGCCGCGATGATGGACGAATCCCGTCGTATCGATGTGCAGCAGGTTGAAAAATAAATAACGGCGGGGCGGG
>DOOK01000467.1 GCA_003512805.1 Erwinia sp.
TGGCCATCGGCGTGATTATCGGCATCGGCGCACTGGCAGGCTGGCGCTACTGGAGCGGCCATCAGGATAACAGCAGCCGCGAAGTCTCGGCGACCTACCAGCAGGTTTCTGGCGCCCTGGACAACAGCAAGCCGGAAACGCTGACGGCGGCGGCGAAATTCGCGGACAGTAACAGCAATACCTATGGTGCGCTGGCTTCGCTGGATCTGGCGAAACGTTATGTTGATAACAACGAGCTGGACAAAGCCGCCGCGCAGCTGCAAAGCGGCCTGAAGGCAACCAAAGATGCCAATCTGCAGGCGGTGCTGAACCTGCGCCTGGCCCGTATTCAGCTGCAGCAGAAGCAGCCAGACGCGGTGCTGAAAACCCTGGATACGATCAAGGGCGAAGGCTGGACGGCTATCATTGCTGACGTACGCGGTGAAGCGCTGCTCAGCAAAGGCGACAGCAAGGGCGCTCGTGAAGCCTGGAGTAAAGGCATTGCTTCCAACGCCTCGCCGGCGCTGAAAGAGATGCTGCAGATGAAAATGAATAATTTGCCGGGCTAATAATTGCCGCAACGGGCTTAAGAGGGATTTCATGGAATTGCGTAAGATACTGCTGCCGGCACTGATTTCAGTCACGCTGCTCAGCGGATGTTCATGGTTCAGCGGTGAAGAAGACGTGGTTAAAATGTCGCCGCTGCCGAAGGTGGAAAATCAGTTTACCCCGGAAAAAGTCTGGAGCACGTCGGTAGGTGATGGCGTGGGCGATTACTATTCCAATCTGCATCCGGCCTGGTCTGAAAACACCGTGTACGCTGCGGATCGTTTTGGTACCGTCAAGGCGCTGAATGCGGGCGATGGCAAAGAACAATGGAAAGTCGACCTGTCAACGAAAACGGGCTTCTTCTCTAAGAATCTGCCGGCGTTGCTGTCTGGCGGCCTTTCTTACGATGGCGGACATGTCTATGTCGGCAGCGAGCGCGGTCAGGTTTATGCGCTGAACAGCAGCGACGGCTCTGTGGCCTGGCAGACTAAAGCGGCTGGCGAAGTGCTGTCGCGTCCGGTTGCCAGCGATGGCCTGGTGCTGGTGCATACCAGCAACGGCATGTTGCAGGGGCTGGACCAGAACAGCGGCGTCGTGAAGTGGACGGTCAACCTTGACGTACCGGCCCTGTCGCTGCGCGGCGAATCGGCACCTGTTACCGCCTTTGGTGCGGCAATTGTGGGCGGCGATAACGGTCGCGTCAGTGCGGTAATCATGAATCAGGGTCAGATTATCTGGCAGCAGCGCATCTCCCAGCCGGGTGGCGCAACGGAAATCGATCGTTTGGCCGATGTGGACACCACCCCGGTGGTCGTTGACGGCGTGGTTTACGCGCTGGCCTATAACGGCAGCCTGGCGGCACTGGATCTGCGTTCAGGCCAGCTGATGTGGAAACGCGAGATCGGCTCCGTGCACGATATGATCGTAGACGCGGGACGCATCTATCTGGTTGACCAGGACGATCGCGTAGTGGCGTTAAGCACCGATGGCGGCGTGACCCTGTGGCGTCAGAGCGATCTGCTGCACCGTAACCTGACCGCACCGGTCCTGTATAATGGTTACCTGGTTGTGGGCGACAGCGAAGGCTACCTGCACTGGGTTAATACCACCGACGGCCGTTTTGTTGTGCAGCAGAAAGTTGACGGCTCTGGCTTCCAGACCGCGCCGGTCGTTGCCAGCGATAAGCTGCTGATCCAGGCGAAGGGCGGCGAAGTTTACGCATTTACTCGCTAATTACGCGAAGTACGTCGAAACGGCCTCTGATTGTTCAGGGGCCGTTTCGTTTTTTTTCAGGCGTGGTATCCTCTACGCGTTCAGCCTGCGTGCGCGTCAGCAATTGAGTCAGAAGCAGTCAGGCGTTTAATTTTAGTAATGAGGCTTCAATATGGTACCTGTGGTCGCGCTGGTCGGGCGTCCCAATGTGGGAAAATCTACACTTTTTAACCGTCTTACGCGCACGCGAGATGCGCTGGTAGCGGATTTTCCCGGGCTAACCCGTGACCGTAAGTATGGTCGCGCCGAGGTCGAAGGGCGTGAGTTTATCTGCATTGATACCGGCGGTATCGATGGCAATGAAGAGGGCGTGGAAACCCGAATGGCCGAACAGTCGCTGCTGGCGATTGAAGAAGCCGACGTGGTGCTGTTTATGGTCGATGCACGTGCTGGCCTGATGCCTGCCGACCAGGCCATCGCTCAACATTTGCGCTCACGCCAGAAACCCACTTTCCTGGTAGCCAACAAAACCGACGGCATGGATCCGGATTCCGCCGTGGTGGATTTCTATTCGCTGGGCCTGGGAGACATTCATCCTATCGCTGCTTCTCATGGCCGTGGCGTCACCGGCCTGCTGGAAATGGTGCTGCTGCCGTGGATGGATGAAGTTGTGCCGCAGGCGGAGCTGACGGAAGAAGAAGAGAACGCGGCCTATTGGGCAGAGCTGGCGGCGAAAGAAAGCGACGCCGAGCAGGAAGAAGAGGAAGACGATTTCAACCCGCTGGATCTGCCGATCAAGCTGGCTATCGTTGGTCGCCCTAACGTGGGTAAATCCACGCTCACCAACCGTATCCTCGGTGAAGAGCGCGTGGTGGTTTACGATATGCCTGGCACCACCCGCGACAGTATCTATATCCCGATGGAGCGTGACGGTCGTGAATACATCCTGATCGACACGGCGGGCGTGCGCAAGCGCGGTAAAATTACCGAAACGGTCGAAAAGTTTTCGGTGATTAAGACGCTGCAGGCTATCGAAGACGCCAACGTGGTGATGCTGGTGATCGATGCGCATGAAGGGATTTCCGATCAGGATCTGTCGCTGCTGGGCTTTATTCTCAACAGCGGCCGCTCCCTGGTGATTGTGGTCAACAAATGGGATGGCCTGTCGCAGGAAGTGCGTGAAGAAGTGAAAGAGACGCTGGACTTCCGTCTTGGCTTTATCGATTTCGCCCGCGTGCACTTTATTTCCGCGCTGCACGGCAGCGGCGTAGGCAACCTGTTTGAGTCGGTCACCGAAGCTTACGATTGCTCAACCCGTCGCGTAAATACCTCCATGCTGACCCGTATTATGAATATGGCTGCCGACGATCACCAGCCACCGCTGGTGCGTGGTCGCCGCGTGAAGCTGAAGTATGCGCACGCTGGCGGCTACAACCCGCCAATCGTGGTGATTCATGGTAACCAGGTGAAAGATCTGCCTGATTCCTATAAGCGTTACCTGATGAACTACTTCCGCCGCTCGCTGGAAGTGATGGGGACGCCTATTCGTATTCAGTTTAAAGAAGGGGAGAACCCTTTTGCCGGTAAACGAAATTTGCTGACGCCTAACCAACAGCGCAAGCGCCAGCGCCTGATGAGCCATCTGAAAAAGAACAAACGCTGATCCACAGGGGCTTTTGCTGGCCCGATCGCTGTTCTTTCCGGGCCCGGCATTATGCCGGGCCTGCTTTTTGTGAGGTAAGACCCGGGCGAATGTTTGATTGATCTCTTTCTGCTGTGGGCCATAAGGTCCCTTAGCGCCACCCTAAACCCATAATAACGCCCCTGAGCACCCCCGTAAAAAGGCGCCCTCTGTCATAGAGCAGCGGGTAAACTTTGTTTTATACTTCTCAAATAAAACAGGAGAACACGATGAGCGAACACTGCCCAATTTGCCAGCAACCCCTTGCTATGCGGGACGAGCGCCTGTACTGCGACGGCTGCCAGCGCGATTTTGCCGCCAAAGCTATCTGCCCAGATTGCGATCGGCCGCTACAGATCCTCAAGGCCTGTGGGGCTACCGACTATTTTTGCCCTAACGGCGACGGCCTGATTTCCAGAACGCGTGTCGTCTTCAGACCGCTTATTGAATCACTGTAATTATCCTGCCCGGCTCTGAATTAGCAGGCGGGTAATCTACTAACGTCCCCGTTACTCCTGCTGTATTTTTCCCCGCTCCCCGCTCCCCGCTCCCCGCTAACGCTTACATTTTTCACTGAAACGCCCACTTTCTTTTCAGGGGCGCGGACGGTTGCGCCTCGAAACGGACAGGTAGCGTTAAAAATACGTTTTAATAATTCTCATGAATGTGAATTTTGTTAATTTTATGTGTAGTCATTTATGAACCGCATGGTACAATTTTTTGCGATCGGCGGCCGTCACTGGCGGGTTGCTGATGCAGGACGGGCTCAGCCCGTATCGCCTTGTTAATAAAATAGTGACCAAAGCAGGATATCAACTCGCTTCGTCCGGCGTGGCTGAAAGCCCGGTATGGGCGGCGTGTGGCTGAAGTCGCTATTTCTCAGGAGTATTTTTACCATGTCTCAAACGAATGCCCGGTCGCCAAAATGGCTGGGCCTGTGGTGCGTTGTGTTGGGCCTGATTTTGCTGGCAACCGGCCTGTTCTTTGTGAT
>DOOK01000430.1 GCA_003512805.1 Erwinia sp.
ACGAGCTACCAGGCTGCTCCACCCCGCGTCCGAAAACGTGGCAAATACTACGCCGATCTTGCATAAAATGCAAGCAAAACTGAGATTTGGTACCGAGGACGGGACTTGAACCCGTAAGCCCATGCGGGCACTACCACCTCAAGGTAGCGTGTCTACCAATTCCACCACCACGGCACTAAAGTTGCGACTTTTTCTTTTCTGTCGCGTCGAAATTTACTGCTTACTGTGGGATATCGCTGCCCGGCGTGGCCGGTTTAGCTGGCTGACTCTGCTGCTGCGCAGGCTGAGACAGATTTTCCCACTCACTTCCTTTCTGCGTTTTGTTGCTATTGAGGTTACCCAGAATCAGACTGATTACAAAGAACAAAGTCGCCAGCACTGCGGTCATACGGGTCATAAAGTTACCATAACTGTTAGAGCCGAACAGCGTTGCTGAAGAACCTGCGCCGAACGATGCGCCCATATCAGCGCCTTTACCTTGCTGCAGCATAATCAAACCTACAAGGCCGATCGCTACAATAAGGAAAACTACCAAAAGAGCTTCGTACATAATCAACCTGTTTCCTTGCGCTTTATCCGCGCATTTTAAGCTTCAAAACCAGTGAGCAGATAGCGTTGTCGCTACCCATCAGAAGCGGGTGTGAATACTAACCAAACCGGCCAGATTGCGCAAGGGCAATTTAGTGCGGTAACGTTAATTGCAGAAAAAAGCGGCAAAAACGGCTTTTGCGATGAAAAAATCGTCAATTATCACGCAGCTACGCGCTTTTTTGCCGGGCAAATTATTTCACCCGGCAAGGTCGATTACGACGTCAGACAGCCTTAACCGCATCGGCAATACGGTGCGCCAGCGCCGTGACCTGCGCTTCGTCTTCGCCTTCTACCATCACACGAATTAACGGTTCAGTACCTGACTTACGCAGCAGGACACGCCCCCGCCCTTTCAGCTCTTTTTCCGCTTCTGCCGTGACCGTTTTCACTTTTTCGTCTTGCAGCGGATCGGTTGTACCACTAAAGCGCACATTCACCAGGATCTGCGGCAGCAGCTTCATACCGCTGCACAGGTCGTGCAGGCTCATATGATTACGGACCATAGCAGTGAGTACCTGCAAACCTGCCACAATGCCGTCGCCGGTCGTGGTCTTGTCCAACAGGATCACATGACCGGAGTTTTCAGCGCCCAGACGCCAGCCTTTCTCCTGCAATTTTTCCAGCACGTAGCGGTCGCCCACTTTAGCGCGAACGAAAGGGATACCCAGCTGTTTAAGCGCCAGTTCCAGCCCCATATTACTCATTAGCGTGCCTACCACGCCGCCGCGCAGCTGGCCCTGACGTAAGCCTTCACGAGCCACGATGTAGAGGATCTGATCGCCATCGACTTTTTCGCCCAGGTGATCAACCATCATGATACGGTCGCCGTCGCCATCATAAGCCAGCCCGATATCGGCTTTTTCTGCCAGTACGCAAGCCTGCAGCTGACGAAGATCTGTTGCACCGCATTCCTTATTGATATTCATCCCGTCCGGTTTTACGCCCAGCGTAATGACTTCCGCGCCCAGTTCGCGCAGCACGTTCGGCGCAATGTGGTAGGTAGCGCCGTTAGCGCAGTCCACGACGATTTTCAGGCCGTTCAGGCTTAGCTCGCTGGGGAAGGTGCCTTTGCAGAACTCAATATAGCGTCCTGCAGCGTCCACAATGCGGCTGGCCCGTCCAAGCTCGGCGGACCCCACACAGGTGACAGGCTTTTCCATTTCGGCTTCAATGGCTTCTTCAACTTCATCCGGCAGCTTGGTGCCGTCGATTGAGAAGAATTTAATGCCGTTATCGTCAAAAGGATTATGCGAGGCAGAGATGACAATGCCTGCCTCAGCCCGAAAGGTGCGGGTCAGGTAAGCGATGGCCGGCGTGGGCATGGGGCCAGTAAAGGCGGCTGACAGACCCGCTGCTGCCAGACCGGCTTCCAGCGCTGATTCCAGCATATAGCCAGAAATACGGGTGTCTTTACCGATAATAATTTTTTTTGAGCCGTTACGCGCCAGGACTTTACCTGCTGCCCAGCCCAGTTTCAGCACGAAGTCTGGCGTAATCGGTGTTTCACCGACCTTGCCACGAATGCCATCTGTACCAAAATATTTACGGTTGCTCATGCTACTTTTCCTTCGCTGAAAGTGTCGCCTCGACGACACGCATCGCCTCAACGGTTTCTTTAACATCGTGAACGCGCAAAATGTGCGCTCCCTGCATAGCGGCGATAACGGCGCAGGCCAGGCTGCCCGTCAGACGCTGCGTTGGCCCTACGTTCAACAGCTGCCCGATCATGCTTTTGCGTGACATGCCGACCAGTAACGGCAATCCCAAACGATGAAAATCGCCCAGGTGCGCTAACAGTTGATAATTGTGAGAGAGATTTTTACCGAAACCGAATCCCGGGTCGAGCAGCAGCTGTGTTTTTTTAATGCCTGCGGCCTCGCAGCGAGCGATTTGCTCGACGAAAAAGGCTTCTACATCCTGCAGCAGATGACGGTAGTGCGGCGATTGCTGCATCGTTTTGGGATCGCCCTGCATGTGCATCAGACAGACCGGCAAGCCTGTCTCTACTGCGGCTTCCAGGGCACCAGGCTTCTGCAGGGAGCGAACGTCATTGATAATATGCGCGCCAGCTTTTGCCGCTTCCCGAATGACTTCCGGACTGGACGTATCAACGGAAATCCATACCTCAAAACGCTGGGCGATAGCTTCCACAACCGGAATTACCCGTTCCAGCTCCTGCTCCACGCTGACGTCATCCGCACCCGGGCGGGTAGATTCGCCACCGACATCAATAATGGTCGCCCCTGCGTTAATCATGCCGTTCGCGTGCGTCAACGCCTGTATCAGGTCGTTATGTTTGCCGCCATCCGAAAAAGAGTCCGGCGTCACGTTCAGGATGCCCATAACGTGAGGATGAGTCAGGTCGAGCACGGAATCTCCGGCGTAAAGCTTCATGGCGGCGGTTCTCCTTCGGGTTGGTAAGATAATCATAAAAAAAAACCCCGGTCATCGCCGGGGTTTGTTGTTGCTCGGTCACGCTTACATGGTATTACCAGGGTTCGGCGTACGCGGTTCATCAACCGGACGTGGCGCCTTAGGCGTACCGTTGTCTGAGCTGTTGCTGCCTGGATCTTCCCAACCGGCTGGCGGACGCACTTCGCGGCGAGCCATCAGATCGTCGATCTGCGGAGCATCAATGGTTTCATACTTCATCAGCGCGTCTTTCATCGAGTGAAGAATGTCCATGTTCTCATTCAGAATACGGCGGGCACGTTGGTAATTCCCTTCGATCAGCGCTTTGACTTCCTGATCGATAATACGTGCCGTTTCATCGGACATATGCTTCGCTTTTGCGACAGAACGTCCCAGGAACACTTCACCTTCTTCTTCCGCATAAAGCAGAGGACCCAGCTTCTCAGAGAAGCCCCATTGCGTAACCATGTTACGTGCAATGGAGGTAGCTACTTTAATATCGTTAGACGCACCGGTAGAAACGTGTTCCACACCGTAAATAATCTCTTCCGCCAGGCGGCCGCCGTAAAGCGTAGAGATCTGGCTTTCCAGCTTCTGACGGCTGGCGCTGATCGCATCCCCTTCCGGCAGGAAGAAGGTCACGCCCAGTGCACGACCACGCGGAATAATCGTCACTTTGTGCACCGGATCGTGTTCCGGCACCAGGCGACCAATAATGGCATGGCCCGCTTCGTGATAGGCCGTGGACTCTTTCTGCGCTTCCGTCATCACCATGGAGCGACGTTCCGCACCCATCATGATTTTGTCTTTCGCTTTCTCGAACTCCACCATTGAAACTACACGCTTATTACCGCGAGCGGCAAACAGAGCAGCTTCGTTGACCAGGTTTGCCAGATCGGCACCGGAGAAGCCTGGCGTACCACGAGCAATCACCAGCGCATCAATATCGGTAGCCAACGGCACGCGACGCATGTGCACTTTCAGGATTTGCTCACGACCACGCACGTCTGGCAGACCGACGACAACCTGACGGTCGAAACGGCCCGGACGCAGCAGCGCAGGGTCAAGTACGTCAGGACGGTTAGTCGCGGCGATGACGATAATGCCTTCATTGCCTTCAAAGCCATCCATCTCAACCAGCATCTGGTTCAGCGTTTGCTCACGTTCATCATGACCACCGCCCA
>DOOK01000469.1 GCA_003512805.1 Erwinia sp.
CAAAGAGCCAGCGCAATGGCGATCGCACAAAGCCTGGCCGCCGCGTTTTCCGCGCCTGGCGTTTCAATCAGCGTATACATAGCGGAAGGCAGCGTGCGGGTCTCCCCGGGAATGTTAGAGACAAAGGTGATGGTCGCACCGAATTCCCCCAGCGAGCGGGCGAAGGCGAGCACCGTGCCGGCGATGATGCCGGGTAGCGTCAGCGGCAGCGTAATGGTAAAAAACACCCGCCAGCGACCCGCGCCCAGCGTACGTGCCGCCAGCTCCAGTCGCCCGTCGACGCTTTCCAACGCCAGGCGGATCGCCCGCACCATCAGCGGAAAGGCGACCACGGCGGAGGCCAGCGCCGCGCCGCGCCAGCTAAAAGCAAAGGTAAAACCAAACCAGTCATAAAGATAGCGCCCAAGAAAACCGCGCCTGCCGAACCCTAACAGCAGCAAATAGCCGACCACCACCGGCGGCAGCACCAGCGGCAGGTGGATCAGGCTGTCGAGCAGCGTTTTGCCGGGGAAACGGCAGCGTACCAGCACCCAGGCCGCTACTATGCCCAACGGCAGGCTGAATAACACCGCCACGCTGGAGACTTTCAGGCTGAGCAAAACAGCCTGCCATTCGGGTTCGCTGACTATCACAGAGGCGTAAATCCGTAGTGTTTAAACACGGCCGCAGCTTCCGGCCCTTTAAGGTAATGGTAAAATGCGGTGACGCTGGCCGAATCATGGCCTTTAACTTTCGCCATCGGATACTCCACCGGCTTGTGGCTGTCTGCCGGGAAAACCCCGACCACGGCCACTTTGCTGCTGGCTACCGCGTCGGAACCATAAACGATGCCGTAAGGCGTTTCATTACGTTCTACCAGCGCCAGCGCGGCTCGCACGCTGTTCCCCCTTGCCAACATCGGTTCCAGCGTGGTCCAGGCACCCAGCGACTGCAAAGCCTCTTTGGCGTAGATCCCTGCCGGTACATGATCCGGGTCGCCTACTGACAGACGTTGCCCCTGCAACAGGCTTTTCCAGTCGGTCTTTTTCGACAGCGTGACCGGCGGAGATTTCGCTTCTGCTGGCGCCACCAGCACCAGCTCATTGCCTAACAGCGTATAGCGGCTGGCTTCATCAATGCTTTTTTTCTGCGCGGCGTAGTCCATCCATTGCTGATCGGCAGAGATGAACAGATCGGCAGGTGCCCCCTGCTCTATTTGTCGTGCAAGCGTAGAAGAAGAGGCAAAAGAGGAGACGATTTTTACCTCTTTTCCCTGCTGATAACGGGTAGCGATATCCTGCAGCGCATTGGTCAGGGAAGCGGCCGCAAAAACGGTAATGTTTTCAGCCGCCACGGCCTGCCCGGCCAGGCTCACTGTGGCTACAGCCCCGATAAAGAACAGGCGTAATTTCACAGACATAGTTTTCTCCGAAGGGTTCGTTATGTAGCCTTCACTATAACGATTTAACACCCGCTGTCATGGTTATTATCGGCAGAAACAGGGAGAAAGTAAGGTGGATGGCAAAAAAATAGCGCCCGGTGTTGCCGGGCGTATCGGGCAGAGATCTAGCGGCGGTCTTTCGCGGGCTGCTCTTTACGATGACCGATTGTTGAAATGACGTTAAAGACTTCGCCAAGGCCGTAGATCAGGCCAAGGATAATCGCCATCACCACGGGAACCATGAGGATCGCTTCTGCAAGACCAATAAGTAATTCCAGCATGGTATTTTTCCTCACTGAATAAAAGAAGTTATTGTATCCATAGCGGAAAAAAGTGCACTGACCTTTTGTGCGTTTTACCTGTTTTTACGTCCCTCGGGCGCAACGGTGTACAATTCGGAAAATCCTTTTTTACCAGGAGCGACTATGCAGGCTGAGCTTTCCCTAATCCTGAAATTACAAAAACGGCTTTTTGCCGATCCTCGCCGTATCGAGTTGCTTAAACAGATTGCGGCGACGGGCTCGATCAGTCAGGGCGCGAAGATGGCCGGAATCAGTTATAAAAGCGCATGGGATGCCATTAACGAGATGAATACCCTGGCCGACCGCATGCTGGTAGAACGGGCTACGGGTGGCAAAGGCGGCGGCGGCGCACAGGTCACGCCGTACGGTGAGCGGTTGATCCAACTTTTCGCGCTGCTGGAGCAGATTCAGCAAAAAGCGTTTGATGTGTTGCAGGACGACGTGCCGTTAGGCAGCCTGCTGGGTGCCATTGCCCGCTTTTCACTCCAAACCAGCGCTCGCAACCAGCTGTTCGGCACTCTGGTGCAGCGTGACGCGCAAACGGTGCAGCAGCACGTTGAGATCCTGCTGGCCAACGGCGAAACATGCATTAAAGCTGCCCTCACCGAGCAGAGCGCTAATCGTCTTGAATTAACGCCGGGCAAAGAGGTGCTGGTACTGATCAAAGCACCGTGGATAGATGTTACTCAATCAACCAGCGAGGCTGATAACCAACTCGAAGGCGTGTTAAGCGAGTTGATTAAGGGCGACACCCACAGCGAAGCCTTGGTGACGCTGCCGGGCGGCGAAACGCTGTGTGCCACCTTAACCAACCAGCGCGCACAGGAGCAAAATCTTCAGCCTGGCGCGGCGGTGACAGCACATTTTAATGCCGATCGCGTGATTATCGCCACGCTGCTCTGAAAACGGCGACGCCATTTGACAGTCCCGCCGTCCAGCGTCGATAGTGAAGGAAACAATGCATAAAATGGAATAAACAATGTCTACGTTGCAAATTTCGCAAGGCACGTTTCATCTTAGCGCGACCCGAAACCTGACGCTGCCGGCGCTACAGATTCAGGCTGGCGAAAGCTGGGCTTTTGTCGGCGCTAACGCCAGCGGCAAATCTTCCCTGGCGCGCGCGCTGGCGGGCGAGCTTGCCGCCGCCAAAGGCGAAGTGGCGAATACCTTCCGCCCTGTTCGTCTTTCTCTTGAGCAATTACAGAAGCTGGTTTCCGAAGAGTGGCAGCGTAACAACACCGATATGCTCAGTCCGGATGAAGACGATACCGGCCGTACCGCGGCTGACATTATCCAGGAAGAGGTACGCGATGAGGCTCGCTGTCGCCAGCTGGCGGACACTTTTGGCATTACTGCGCTGCTCAACCGGCGGTTCAAATATCTCTCGACCGGCGAAACCCGCAAGACGCTGCTTTGTCAGGCGCTGATGGCCCGGCCGGATTTGCTGATCCTTGACGAGCCTTTCGACGGGCTGGATGTTGCTTCGCGCGCCAATCTGGCTCAGGTCCTTGCGCAACTGCACCAGCAGGGCCACACGGTGGTGCTGGTGCTGAATCGTTTTGACGATATTCCTGACTTCGTCGATCGGGTTGGCGTGCTGGCTGAATGTGAGCTGACGCATGTAGGTGGCCGTGAAGAAATCCTGGCCGAGGCGCTGGTCGCGCAGCTGGCCCACAGTGAAAATTTGCAGGGTATGGCGCTGCCGGAAGCCGACGACGCGTCGGCAGCCCTGCCGCCGCAGACGCCACGGGTGGTGCTGCGTGACGGCGTGGTTTCTTATAACGATCGTCCCGTGCTTAATCATCTTGACTGGACGGTACAGGCGGGCGAGCACTGGCAGATTGTCGGTCCAAACGGCGCGGGAAAATCAACGTTGCTGAGTCTGATTACGGGCGATCATCCGCAGGGCTACAGCAATGACTTAACGCTGTTTGGACGCCGTCGCGGCAGTGGCGAAACCATTTGGGAGATCAAACAGCATATTGGCTACGTTAGCAGCAGCCTCCATCTGGATTACCGCGTCAGCAGCAGCGTGCGCAACGTGATTCTCTCCGGTTACTTTGACTCCATCGGCATTTATCAGGCCGTTTCCGATCGGCAACAAAAGCTGGCGGAGCAGTGGCTACAGCGGCTGGGCATGCTTGCTATGGCAGACACGCCTTTTAAAAGTCTCTCATGGGGTCAGCAGCGGCTGGTGCTGATAGCCCGCGCGCTGGTTAAACATCCCGCACTGCTGATTCTGGATGAGCCTTTACAGGGGCTGGATTCGATTAACCGCCAGCTGGTCCGTCGCTTTGTGGATGTCCTGATTGGCGAGGGGGCTACGCAGCTTCTTTTCGTTTCCCACCATGCCGAAGATGCGCCACAGTGCATCACCCATCGCCTGACCTTCGTGCCGGAGGGCGACAGCTATCGCTATCAGCAAGAAAGGCTCTGAATCAGTTTCTGCGCCAGCCGTAAGGCTGGCTTAAAGCCCTTCTGCAGGCTGCTCATCAGAACTGAAAAATCCGTTTTCACGTTGTCTGAACGTATGCCCCCCTTCGTTTTCTCATAGAGCTGAAGCAGGAGCCTTCTTCAGGCTGCTCGCAGAGCAGGAACAAAGCAGGTTTTTATCCCGCCCCTGGGCTGTACACCCGCTTTCATTCTGCCCGTAAAGTCGATACATAAAGCCTTCAAAACCCCCGTAATGCCGCGACAAGCCGTTATGGCATCCGATACGGGCAGTCGCCCGAAACCCGACGGCGGCTTTCGGCATCCGGGCAAGCAGCTTATGTCAGTTTCTGCTGTTTTTTGGGCGGTGCCAGCCAGCAGCATATTGACGAACGCACTTGCCCCGCCAGACAGGCAAACCTGCCCTGCCCGAAAAGCGCAACCCTCCTGCCTGCCGTAGCCGTGGATGTCAGATAGCTCTCCCATGGCAACAGAGGAGTGAGTATTTTACCGCCTTGTATGTTGGCACTACTTTCAGTCAGGCTTTGGTATGTAGTTATTAAATCCCCCACCCCTTTAAGTATGTTGGCACTAAACTCTTGCTCGATCCGAAAGTGCGCCTTTTGCCAAAATATCGTCCGATTAATCTGATAATCCTTAGCCCGGCTTTTAGCCCCACCCACCGCCAGGTGGCTGCCCTCGTGTAACCGCTACCACTATAAGGTTTGTCAGTTCAGTTTTTTATGGATTAAACAAGCGCGAAACCTGCCTCTTCGGAATTTTCAGCTTGTGTAAACGATTCCATTTATTCACACTCGATCACGCTTTATTGCTTCGCGCTGTGCTATTTTTCTTTCAGACTTGCAGGCATCACCAGGTAATCAGGACTCAATATGCAGAAATTTAATCCGGTCGATCATCCGCATCGCCGCTATAACCCACTGTCCGATCAGTGGATTCTGGTTTCTCCGCATCGTGCCAAGCGCCCATGGCAAGGCGCGCAGGAGACACCTTCTCAGGAGAAGCTGCCTGCGCACGACCCGGACTGTTTTCTTTGCCCGGGTAACACGCGCGTAACCGGCGATAAAAATCCCGATTACACCAGCACCTACGTGTTTACCAATGACTTTGCCGCGCTGATGACCGATACGCCAGACGCACCGGAAAGCGACGATTTACTCATGCGCTGCGAAAGCGCACGCGGCACCAGCCGGGTAATCTGTTTTTCGCCGGATCACAGCAAAACGCTGCCTGAGTTGTCGGTTGCCGCGCTGGAAGATGTGGTTCGCACCTGGCAGGAGCAGACGGCCGATCTGGGCCAGCACTACCCGTGGGTGCAGGTGTTTGAGAACAAAGGTGCGGCGATGGGCTGCTCCAATCCGCATCCACACGGCCAGGTCTGGGCCAACA
Organism: Erwinia sp.; assembly: GCA_003512805.1. Lineage (GTDB taxonomy): Bacteria > Pseudomonadota > Gammaproteobacteria > Enterobacterales > Enterobacteriaceae > Erwinia. The sequence continues at coordinate 5,563 of DOOK01000469.1, forward strand.
GTTTTCTGCCTAACGAAGCCAAACGCGAGGACGATCTCCAGCGCGCTTATTTTGCGAAAAACCAGTCGCCGATGCTGGTGGATTACGCCAGTCGCGAACTGAATGACGGCAGCCGTACGGTAGTGGAAACCGAACACTGGCTGGCCGTAGTGCCCTGGTGGGCCGCCTGGCCATTCGAGACGCTGCTGCTGCCAAAAGCGCACGTCAAGCGCCTGAACGACTTAACGGACGCGCAGCGAGCCGACCTGGCCTTGGCGCTGAAAAAGCTGACCAGCCGTTATGACAACCTGTTCCAGTGCTCATTTCCCTACTCGATGGGCTGGCACGGCGCACCCTACAATGACGACGCCAACGACCACTGGCAGCTTCATGCGCATTTCTATCCGCCGCTGCTGCGTTCCGCCACGGTACGCAAGTTTATGGTTGGCTATGAAAT
>DOOK01000312.1 GCA_003512805.1 Erwinia sp.
TGCATCTTTATTCAGCACGCCATCCTGAACATGGTCCAGGGTGGTCATCGCTTTGTTTTGCGCGATGCTCTTCAGCACCGGCGCCAGCCAGGGTTTTTCAGCCGCCAGCGCGCTAAACTTTTTCAACGCCTTGTCTTTAGCGCCGGGGAAATAGAGCACGTTGCCCGCACTATCCAGCGCGAAAGCGTAGCCGCCGGTCAGGTTACCGTGACTCTGCATAAAGCCGGAAAGGTTATCCAACAGCACGTCAAACGTTGCCACGCCAGCAAATTTATCGCCCTGGACGTAAGGCACGCTACAGGTGACCATGTTCACCTGTGACACCGGATCCTGATAAACCTCTGACCAGCCGCATTTGTTGCGCGGCGCTTCCCTCACGGAGGTATACCAACTTTCGTTATGGTAGCCAGCGCCGCCAGCCTCGTTGTAGCCGTCTGAGTAGGCCAGCGCGCCGCTTGCGTCACGAGACCAGAAAAAGCTGCGGCGAGCAACGCCTTCGGTAAAGGCGTTGGGTTCGGGCCAGATCCCGCCGCCCGCAATGCTTTTATCGCCTTTGCTGTCGATAATCTGCGGGACCACGCTTTTCACCAGCGTTTCCTGATGCGGCAGAACTTCCGCCAGACGCGCCACGCTTACCACTTCACCCTCAATGCGCAGCAGCTGCTGATTCAGCTGGCCTACGATGTTTTCACCGGTTTGTTGGATAAGACTGCTGCTGGCAGCCACCACTCGCGGCTGTCCGCGAAGAGTAATAGCGAACCAAACCAATAGCATGGTTAACAGCAGCATCGAAATGCCGCCAAAGATCAATTTCCCTGACAGACGAACTGGTATCCCCGGCATGGTGTATTCCTCAAAGTAAAACAGTGGCAACGTGGAGCTGAGTCATTTTTTTGCGCGATATTTCATTCTCGCTTCTCCGGATTATCGGCAAACCTGGCTAAAACCTGAACACGTTTGCCGGAGGTAACGCCCGTAAATCAGCATAAAACACTGGGGAACATCCGATTTGATTTCGCCACGGACGCCAGGCTACCCTGACGCCGCGCAGAACGTCTGCTGCTTCGTCATTACGCGCTGTTTTCGCGTGTTTTGCTCCCGGATGATGAGAGACTAACCCTATGCACCATTTTATTCTTACGCAGCTCAACGCGTTCGCCGTGCCCTGGGCGCCGTTGATTGCGCTCGCTGCCGTTCTTGCCGTCATTCTGCTGATTTCGCTGATAGCGCACGGCCTGCTGCACCGCGTGCTGCTGCCTTTGCTACGTCGTATGGCGGAGAAATCAAGCCGTCACTGGCCCACGTCGCTGATAGACAATAAACTCTTCAGCCGGTTTGCCCTGTTGATGCAGGGCGTGTTCCTACAAATCCAGCTGGAGCTGTTTCTCTCCGGCCTGGAACCCGCCTACAGCGCGCTTATGATCCTTAGCGAAGTCTGGATTATGGTATTCGGCCTGCTGATGTTCTTTTCACTGCTGGATATCTTCCTGGAGCTGTCAGAGAAAAGCGTGATAGCCCGCCAGATGCCGCTACGCGGCATTTTTCAGAGCCTGAAGCTGATTGCCGCGCTGCTGGTGACGCTGATGATTATCTCGGTGCTGATCGGCAAATCGCCGCTGGTGCTGTTGACGGGACTGGGCGCGATGACCGCCGTCCTGATGCTGGTCTTTAAAGATCCGATTCTGGGACTGGTAGCCGGCATCCAGCTCTCCGCTAATAACATGCTGAAACTGGGTGACTGGCTGGATATGCCGAAATACGGTGCTGACGGTGCGGTGGTGGATATCGCGCTGACCACGGTAAAAGTACGCAACTGGGACAACACCATTACGACGATCCCGACCTACGCATTAATTTCCGACTCGTTTAAAAACTGGCGGGCCATGTCGGAGTCAGGCGGCCGCCGCATCAAACGCAGCGTTAATATTGATACCACCAGTATTCACTTTCTGGGCGAGGACGAAATAGCCAGCCTGAAGCGCGCTCAGCTGCTGACGCCTTACCTGGAAAGCAAAATGCAGGAGGTTTCAGCTTATAATATCGGTCTGGATATCAGTACCCCGCTGAACGGCCGTCGCATGACCAACATCGGCACGTTTCGTGCCTGGCTGGAGGCCTGGCTCAAGGCGCATCCGCACACGCATAAAGGCATGACGCTGATGGTGCGCCAGCTGGCGTCCGGCGCGGACGGCCTGCCGCTGGAGATCTACGTTTTTACCAATACTACCGTCTGGCTGGAATATGAAAGGATCCAGTCCGATATCTTTGATCATATTTTTGCCGTACTGCCGGCGTTCGGGTTACGCGTACACCAGACACCAACCGGCAACGATCTGCGTAACTTACGTATCCGGTCGGCGGAGTGATGCTTCAGACGGGTGCCCGTTGTTTTACCCGCTTTGGTGTGCGGCTACGGTAAGTCGGTGGAGTAACACCTCAGGCGGGCACTGCCCTGCACCCGCCGTTTCACCAGCTTTGACGTACAGCTACGGCAAGTTGGTGGAGTAACGCCTCAGGCGGGCACTGCCCTGCACCCGCCGTTTCACCAGCTTTGACGTGCACCTGCTGCGAATCGGTGAGTACGTCTCAGGTGGGTGCCCATCATTTCGCCAGTTTTTGCACGCGCCTGCTGCATTTTACGCCGCCGTTCATTCCGCCTCAGCGGCATTTCATTCCTTAACGGCGGCAGTTCATGCCCTCTTTGCCCCGCTCCGTTAAAACCCGCCGTATTCTGTGCTTAATTTCTTACTCTTTCCGGGAGCATCCCTATGAGCACACCAACCGTTCGTTCTCGCGTTCGCTGGCTAACCTTGGCCGGCACTATTATTACGCAGTTTGCGCTGGGCTCGGTTTATACCTGGAGCCTGTTCAATGGCCAGCTCTCCCATAAGCTGGAAGCATCGGTCAGCCAGGTCGCCTTCTCCTTTGGCTTGCTGAGCCTGGGACTGGCCGTCGCATCGTCGCTGGCCGGGAAGCTGCAGGAAAAGTTTGGCGTACGTAATGTGACCATCGGCGCGGGTGTGCTGATGGCTGTCGGTTTCTGGCTGACCTCGCAGGCCGACAATCTGTTTATGCTTTATCTGAGCGCGGGCGTGCTGGTTGGTCTGGCCGACGGTGCCGGCTATCTGATGACGCTTTCCAACTGCGTAAAATGGTTTCCCGAGCGCAAAGGCATGATTTCGGCCTGTGCGATTGGCGCTTACGGGCTGGGCAGTCTGGGCTTTAAGTTTATTTGCAGCTACCTGCTGAGCGTAAACACCCTTGAGCACACTTTTCTGATTTGGGGCGGGATAGCGATGACGATGATTATCGCGGGTGCGCTGCTGATGAAAGACGCGCCGAAGCAACCGGCAACGGCAGGCGATGTCGCCAGCGTGCGTGATTTTTCGCTGGCTCAGGCGGTGCGCCAGCCGCAGTACTGGATGTTAGCGGTTATGTTTCTGACAGCCTGCATGAGTGGGCTGTATGTGATTGGCGTGGCGAAAGATATCGGCGAAGGTCTGGTCAGCCTTTCCACACAAACCGCAGCGAGTGCCGTCACGATTATCGCTATTGCCAACCTGAGCGGTCGGCTCGTGCTGGGCGTGCTTTCCGATAAGATGGCGCGCATCAGGGTAATTACGCTGGCGCAGTTTGTCTCGCTGGCAGGGATGAGCATTCTGCTGTTTACCCGCATGAACGAAAGCACCTTCTTTATTTCCGTGGCCTGTGTGGCTTTCAGCTTTGGCGGTACCATCACCGTTTATCCTTCGCTGGTCAGCGACTTTTTCGGCCTGAACAACCTCACTAAAAATTACGGCCTGATTTATCTCGGCTTCGGCATTGGCAGCGTCCTCGGGTCGCTGATTGCGTCGTTGTTTGGCGGCTTTATGGTCACCTTTAGCCTGATTATGGCGCTGCTGATGCTGTCATTAATTATGTCGCTAACTATCCGTCTGCCGCACTGTCCGCCACGAGCGCCAGAAGGGCTGCGCCAGGCGCAGCCGCTGTAATCCATCCACCACTCTTATGCCTGGCGGAAGAGCGGTTCCGGCAAGCCCGCAACGGCGACGTCTACTGCAAACACGTCGCCGGACTGCGGATAAGCCGCCAGCTCTTCTGCAGTACGATCTTCGCGCGAACTCGTAATATAGAGCGTTTTCAGATCCGGCCCGCCGAAAGCGACCATAGTTGGCCAGCGTACCGGCAAGGGGATCTCGTCCACGATTTCACCCGTGCCAGGATTAAGACGAATAACCCGCGAGCCGTCAAACATTGCTGACCAGTAGAAGCCTTCGCTGTCCACTGCCGCGCCATCCGGCAGGCCACCTTGTTCCTGTACAAAATGACGTATCACTTCACGCGGGCCGATATCGCCCTTGTCATCAACCGGATAGCGATAGAGCACGCCGTTGGGCGTATCGGTGTGGTACATCCATTTATCATCAGGTGAAAAGGCCAACCCGTTGGAAATTTTAATATCTTCCGCTTCGACGGTCAGGCGCAGATGCTCATCCAGACGACAAAGCTTGCCGCCGTTGCGATCCTGCGGTTCCCACAGGCTGCCGCACCAGAAACGGCCGTGCCGATCTACGCGGCCATCGTTAAAACGGCTGAAGGCCGCTTCTCCCGGATTGTCCGCCACGCGCCGGGTGATATTACCTTCTTCATCCAACAGGCAAACGCCGCTGCGCAGGGCCGCGACAAAGCCGCCCTGCTCGTGCAGGCCAAAGCAGCCAATATGTTCAGGAACCGGCATCGTTTTGTGTTCGCCGCTTTGCGGATCGAAGCGATGCAGCGCGGGCGCCAGAATATCAACAAAGTAAAGCGCCTGTTCGCGCACTGACCACACAGGGCACTCGCCCAGCTCTGCCTGGGCCGCCAGCACATTTTTAACCTGATAACGCATAGTTTGTCCTTGTCATGAAAAATTGCTCTAAGTCTATCGTATAAATCCCTTTCTGCCGTTATTAACGCAAATTTTCATGCCGTCGGATAAACAAGTTGATTTAAGAACATTCTGTGCTGAAAGGCCGCCTTTTAAGGCTTCTCTTATTTCATTCTGCCCGAATAAAACGCAAACTTTTCACAGTGAATTATTTGGAAATATTTACTCTAATAACTCTACAAAAGCGGCATTATTCCTCCACTTTTTTTCCGTAAAGTGTCAGCTATTGGAAAGGTGATGGAGTGATAATAATGAGACTAATTAAATCAATTGCTCTTCTGGGCGTAATAAGTATGCTGAGCGGGTGTATTATTCATGACGACTATCGCGGCGGGCACCATGGCGGGCGAGGCCATCACCACGGCTGGCACCATGGGGAGCACCGGGGCTGGTAAAGAAATTATAAATGGGTGAAGTTGTTTCATCCTGAAAGCGGGCAAAGCCTGCACACAGCAATATAAAAATAAAATGCAGTTTTCAAGGCGGGTAATTACCCGCCTTCTTTTATTAACTTTTAATGCTGTAATTGCATTGATACCAGGTTTTCATTAATCCCGGCAGTCGACTTTCCTGTGGCTCAAGCGGCTCAACCTTATCAAAACCACGCTCGGTGCAATAATGCTCCACGTCCTGTTTCATCGCCAATTTGTTTACCGTATTGGGATCGAAACGATAAAGTACGCTATTTGCCGCGGGATCTTCACCCACCTTCTCAAACGCGCCAGGTTTACCGGAAGTACAGCCAGTGGACAGCAAAACAGCGAACGCCAGTGCGCCCATTAATTTTTTCATCTTAACTCCTTTCTTTGCCGACGCATCTTACTTAAGCGGCACGGCGACACCATCAGAAAAAACCGCTTTTGCGCCTCTTTTAGCACAATGCAATATTTTACCGATTGAATCGATTCAGGATGCCGTGTAGCGCGGGGCGAAAATGAATGCCAATATGGTGTCAGACACAGCAAAATGTCTGCGCAACACCAGGAATTTTATTTATAATTACAAAGATTTATGCCCGCGGCGAGCGGGCTTTTTTTTGCGCTAAATTCGCGATACGGGCGACATTATAAGGGTTATATTCGCTGGGAAATTAACCAGAAGTGCCGTTATTAAACGGCGTCGCCTGTCAGTCGACGCGCACATCGACCAGCACCGGGCAGCTGGCGCGCTCAATAACGGCCGCGCTGACCGACCCTTTCAGCAGGCGGTTGAAAGAAGAGAGATGGCGGCGGCCCATGATGATCATCGCGGCGCCAATATTGTTGGCATGGGCGACGATGGTTTCGGCCGATTCCCCTGCCAGCACCCGTCCCGTCGCGCGAACGCCGCTGCCCTGCAGCTCGGCCAGCGCCTGGCGAACGGCCGCTTCCGCCGTGTTTTGCTCATCCATCGCACAGCCAAAATCGCCGGGATTTTCACCCGCCTCAATGACGTAATCCGCCGTCGTACTGGCATAGCTGGCATCGACGCAGCACAATACCGCCACGTCCGCGTCAAGCGCGCGCGCCTGCTCCGTTGCCAACGCCACTACCTTGCGCGCCAGCGCCGAATTATCCACCGCCACTAAAAGCTTTTTCATTTGCCACTCCTGTTAGTCACGTAAAGCCGCTTTGCCGATCTCATCCACCAACGCCTCTTTGCACTTCAGGATCTCTTCACGAAAGAGCGCTTCGTGCTTTTGAAAACGGGCAGAAGGCACCAGTAGGCTGACGGAAAAGCGCCCCAGTATGGTATCTATCGCTACCGCCATGGTAGAGATTCCTTCCAGCGTCTCGCCGCGATCGTAAGAGAGACCGGTGCGGCGGATTTCCTGCAGTCTTTCCATCAAATCAGGATACGCTTTGACGGTCAGTTCGGTTATCGCTTCATAGGCATCACCTACCCACGCCCGCGCTTCCTCATCACTCTCCAGCGCCAGCAGTGCCCGGCCACCTGAGGTGCTGTAAAGCGGCAGGTTCAGCCCGATGCGCGGCACCACACGTAGCTCGCGATCGGCTACCACATAGTGCACGATGGCCAGCTGCAATCCGCTGGCGCGGGCCAGCGACACCGTTTCGCCCGTGGCGGTGCTCAGCGCCTGCAGCCAGGGCTGTACAATCGCCACGACATCGGTATGGACGCTGGCAATCAGCCGCAGCAGTGCCGGGCCAAGCCTCACGCCGCCTGCGCCCTGGCTGCGCACCAGCTGTACCGAATCAAGTGCGCTGACGATACGCTGTACGGTTGAGCGAGGCAGATCGACAGCCTGTGCGATTTCGCCCAGGCTCATGCCATTGGGGCGGTCGCCCAGAGCGTTCAGGATTTTTGCCGCGCGTGAGATGACCTGAATACCGCCGGTACGCTCTTCATCGCGCAAAGCTGCAGGTTCAGACATGGAATCTCCTTCCTTGTTGATGGCGATACTGTAGCACTCTTTTCCCCTCTCCGGCAGGCTGTATCGCATTGCAATACAGCCGCTCACCCTGTAATATCGGCCGCCAATGTATCACAATGCAATACACTGCATCACTCTATCTTTGCTTGCGGAGCACCGGCTATGAATGCTCAACCTGCCGCACCGGCCCCTCATCCTTTTACTCTGCGCCTGGCGCTGGGGCTGGTGGGGGTGCTGATTGCTGCACTAACCTCAGGTCTGAACGATCGCGTAACTGATTTAGCGCTGGCGGATGTCCGCGCCGCCATCGGTTTTAGTTACGATCGGGCGACCTGGATTACTTCTGCCTATCAGGCTGCCGAAGTCGCGGCCATGATGGTCGCGCCCTGGTTTGCCGTCACCTTTTCGCTGCGTCGCTTCGCGCTGGCGGTAGCGTTCGGTTTTGCGCTAACCGGCGTGCTACAGCCTTTTGCCGCGACGCCGGGGTTATTTATCAGTCTGCGCATCGTTCAGGGCCTGTTCGGCGGCGCGCTCCCGCCGCTGTTGATGACGGTAGCGCTGCGTTTTTTACCACCGGGCATCAAGCTTTACGGATTATCAGCCTATGCCTTAACCGCCACTTTTGGCCCTAACCTGGCCGCCTCGCTGGCGGCATTCTGGACCGATGCCGTAGGCTGGCAGTTTGTGTTCTGGCAAATTGTGCCCCCGATGCTGCTTGCCGGGCTGTTGATTAGCTGGGGACTGCCTCAGGATCCGCTGCGCCTGGAGCGGTTTAAGCAAATTGATCTGTTTGGCATGCTAACCGGCTGTAGCGGTATCGCGCTGATGGTGCTTACGCTGACGCAGGGCGAGCGGCTCGACTGGCTGCAGTCACCGTTGATTGCCGGCATGTTATGCGCCTCCGTGGCGCTCCTGGTGGCGTTTTTCATCAACGAGTGGTCGCATCCGCTCCCGTTATTTAAGCTACAGCTGCTACAGCGTAAAAATTTAACGCACGGGCTGCTGGTGTTGGCAGGTGTACTGCTGGTGGCGCTTTCCGGCTCCGCCCTGCCTTCGGCCTATTTCGGTCAGGTGGAAGGGTTCCGCACCGTGCAGTTTGCGCCGCTGGCGCTGACTATCGGCCTGCCGCAGCTGCTGATTGCGCCTTTTATGGCCTTCCTGCTGAACCTGCGCTGGATTGACTGCCGCTGGATGCTGACCTGCGGTGCCGCGCTGCTCAGCGTATCGTGCCTGCTGGGTTCGCAGCTGACCGATGACTGGGCCAGGCAAAATTTCTGGCTAATCCAGGTATTACAGGCCTTTGGTCAACCGATGCTGATCCTGCCGGTGTTGATGAGCGCGACCAGCGTGGTTCTGCCGCCTGAAGGGCCGTACGCCTCCGCCATGTTTAATACCGTGCGTGGCTTTTCCAGCGTGGCGGCCGGTAGCCTTGTCGAAAACTTCCTGACGCATCGGGAAAAGTTTCATTCGCATCATCTGGTCGATCGGCTGGGCAATCATCCCTGGCTGATGACGGCGACAAACAGCGCTGATGCTTCGGTGATGCAGCCGCTGCTGCCGGACGGTTCGGCCAGCTCGACCGAAAACCTGAGTCATTTCGCCACGCTGCTTAAACACCAGGCGGTGATCCTTAGCATCAGCGACGCCTACCTGTTGCTGATCGGCTTTGCCCTGCTGCTGGTGCTGCTGACTGCCTGGCTGCCCAAACGCGTCTGGCCGCCGCAAACTCTTATTCAAACTAAAGCCGTGAGATAATAACGATGAGCTTCACACCTGCCAAAAGAACCTTAACGCTGACCCTGCTGCTGCTGGTCCTGCTGGGGATCGCCTTTTTCGTCTGGTCGGCCATAAGCCGTCATCAGGCCCGTACCGATGACGCCGTAGTGACCGCCGACTATACCTCCGTTGCGCCGAAAGTCTCCGGCTATATTCGTACCGTTAACGTTGGCGATAACCAGCAGGTAAAAGCCGGCGAGACGCTGGCGACGATTGACGATCGCGACTATCGCGTCGCGCTGGAAACCGCCGAAGCGAACCTGGCGGTCAGTCAGGCAAAGCTGACCAGCGTACAGGCCCAGCTTGAACAGCAACAGGCGACCATTGCGCAAAATGATGCCGCCGTGGCGGCCAGCCAGGCGACCCTGAATTACGCCGGGCAGAATGCCGAACGCTATCGTCGCCTGCTGAAAAGCGGTACGGCGACGGCGGACGAGCAGCAGAAAACCAGCGCATCAATGCAGGAAGCGTCGGCCCAGCTGCGCCAAAGCCAGGCCGCCGCGCTGGCTGCCCGTAAAGCCGTGGGCGTGCTGGAAGCCAGCCTGCGTCAGGCTAATGCCGATATCGCCGCGTCCAAAGCCAGCGTCGATCAGGCCCGACTGAACCTTTCCTATACCGTTATTACCGCGCCAATCAATGGCGCCGTCGGCCAGCGTTCCGCCCGTCAGGGCGCCTGGGTCTCTGCGGGTACGCGTCTGATGGCAGTCGTGCCGCTGCAGCAAACGTATGTGGTGGCAAACTTTCTGGAAACGCAGCTGGCAGATGTGCAGGCGGGTGCGGGCGTCACGTTAAGTGTGGACGCGCTGCCTGGCGTCACGCTGCGGGGCCATGTGGACAGCATCGCGCCCGCGACCGGTTCGACTTTTGCCGCCATTACCGCCGATAACGCAACGGGCAACTTCACAAAAGTGACGCAGCGTTTGCCGGTTAAGATCCTGCTTGAACCGGGCCAGCCCGATCTGGCGCGCCTGAAGGTGGGCATGTCGGTGGTGCCAGAGCTGTCCCGCTAACCGATAGCAGTGGGTTTATTTGCCCTGCTGGCTGCAGGCAGGTCGCTGAAAAAAAAGATAATTCCTGGATAAGCTGGCTTTATTTTGCCGGACGGAGCGGGTAAATTAGCGGGCAATCCCGTCAGAGAAGCCGACGGGCAGAGCCGGAAAAGGCGGTCACGCCGCTTCCGGCCACTATCGCTCAGAGGAGTTTTATCGTGAAATATGCATTAATGGGCATGTCATTTCTGTTGCTGGCCTGGGCAGGCACTTTTTATCTGATGCTGTAGCCCGCTCAGATAGCGCAAAAGGCAGGTACAGCGCCTGCCGGCCCCTATTCCGCCTCGTTTTTCAGCATTCCTGGCAATATGCCGTCGGCGCGGAACATCGCCTTAATGCCCCTCACCGCCTGACGAATACGATCGCTGTTTTCAATCAGTGCAAAGCGCACGTGCGTATCACCGTAGTCGCCAAAACCGATGCCGGGCGAGACGCAGACTTTCGCTTCCTGCAGCAGATGTTTGGCAAATTCCAGCGATCCCATCCGGGCGTAATGATCCGGAATTTTCGCCCAGACATACATCGAAGCTTTGGGCATTTCCACCTGCCAGCCCGCCTCATGCAGCCCTTTCACCAGCACGTCGCGGCGACGCTTGTATTGCTGCGCAATATCCTTCACGCACTGTTGATCGCCTTCCAGCGCGGCGATGGCAGCGACCTGCAACGGCGTGAAGGTACCGTAATCGTGATAGCTTTTGATCCTCGCCAGCGCAGCCACCAGTTCTTTGTTACCCACCATAAAACCGATGCGCCAGCCCGCCATATTGTAGCTTTTGGACAGCGTAAAAAATTCTACCGCCACGTCGCGAGCGCCCGGCACTTCCATAATCGACGGCGCTTTCCAGCCATCGTAAACGATATCGGCATAGGCCAGATCGTGGATCACCAGCACGTTGTACTGCTTTGCCAGCGCGATAACGCGTTCGAAAAAGTCCAGCTCAACGCACTGCGCGGTCGGGTTGGAGGGAAAGCCAAGGATCATCATTTTGGGCTTAGGATAGCTTTCCCGGATAGCGCGCTCCAGCTCGTTAAAAAAGTCCACGCCTTCCACCAGCGGCACGGAGCGAACCTGAGCGCCCGCAATCACCGCACCATAAATATGGATAGGGTAGCTGGGGTTAGGCACCAGCACGGTATCGCCATGATCCAGCGTGGCCAGCATCAGGTGCGCCAGCCCCTCTTTTGAGCCGATAGTGACAATCGCTTCTGACTCCGGGTCAATCTCCACCTGATAACGATCGGCGTACCAGCGTGAAATAGCCCGGCGCAAACGCGGGATGCCGCGCGAGGTCGAATACCCGTGCGTGTCCTCTCTTTGTGCTACCGAACAGAGTTTTTCAACGATATGGGGTGGCGTGGGGCCATCCGGGTTCCCCATGCTGAAATCAATAATATCTTCGCCACGACGGCGCGCCGCCATCTTAAGTTCGGAGGTGATATTAAAAACATAGGGAGGAAGACGTTCAATACGGGAAAAACGGCGTGCGTCACGATCTGCCATAGAAACCTCTGAGTACGTTAGCGCCCGGAACCGTCCGAGCGACGTTGACCAGAAGATGGTCGAATAATCAACATAACGCAGAGCTTACCAGGCTGTCGAGTCCAATTAATCTGATTCGAGCTTGCCGAACAACCAGTCGTTAACCCATTTGCCACGCAGCAGATAGTTGTCCCTTAGCGTACCCTCAAGCCGAAAACCATTTTTTTCCAGAATACGTCGTGAAGGCCAGTTACCCTCCACTACCTGCGCGGTCAATTTGTGGAAGCGGCATTGCACGAACAGATAAGCAGCAAGCGCACCGAGTGCCTCGCCCCCGTACCCTTTACCGGTGAAATGATTCAGCAGCGAGTAACCGATTTCGGCCTGCCGTGAGGGCGTCCATTCGGCGTTTGCGCCTATCAGTCCTATCGCCTCACCGCTTTCTCGCAGCCGTACAGTGACACAAAGCATATGCAGGCTGGTGACTTCCCAGGGCTGTAGCCGGGTCTGAAAGCGCTGACGGATATCCGCCAGCGGCGGCACGGCACTGATAAACTGCATGCTGACGGGATCGCTGTGCACCTCGTGAAACAGCGGCCAGTCTTCCGGCTGGAGCTTTTCCAGCACTAATCTTTCGGTGGTTAGTTGCATAATCGCCTCGAAACAGAAAAAAGCCGCCGCTACAGTGGGATGCCGACAGGCAAGCTTTTCGGCCGCGTGCCGGTGAAGGTAATTCGCCTGCGCCTGAAAAACACATCCCCTTTTTGTTACCTGGTTTTCCTCTTTTAGCAACACGGCTATCGCAATAATGTTCACACGGCCAGAAACAATAAAATTGATCCAAACCGGGATCGGCTGCAATCAGTATCGGCTTGCCTGGCGCATCCCGTTCGCTTTCCTTATTATGTCGCTACTCTTTCTCCGCCAGCCGAGGCGCCCGTGCATTCGATGTTTGAGATGTTACTTGCAGTACTGGACCGCGCCGCCCTCATGCTTATCTGCCTTTTTTTTATGACACGCACTCGCCATTTTCGTCAACTGCTACAGAAGGATGAGCACTCCCGCCAGGAGCTGATGGCGGTTACGGCTATCTTTTCGCTGTTTGCACTTTTTGGTACCTGGAGCGGCATTGACGTTGACGGTTCGCTGGTGAACGTGCGCACTATCGCGATTATGGCTGGCGGTATCCTGTTTGGCCCCTGGGTCGGTATCGTCACCGGCGTGGTGGCCGGGCTGCACCGATTTTTAATCGACATCCACGGCGTGACCTCCGTACCCTGTTTGATTACCAGTATTATCGCGGGCATCGCCGCAGGCTGGATCAACCTGAAGGTTGCCAAAACGCGGCGCTGGAGCATCGGCATTATCGGTGGGATGCTGTGTGAAACGTTAACGATGATCCTGATTCTGGCCTGGGCAAAACCTTACGAGCTGGGCCTGTCCATCGTCGAAGAGATCGCCGTACCGATGATCCTGGGCGCGGTCAGCATTGGCCTGATCGTGCTGCTGATCCAGAGCGTTGAGGGAGAAAAAGAGGCGATAGCCGCCCGGCAAGCCAAGCTGGCACTGGATATTGCCAATAAAACGCTGCCGCTGTTCCGACGGGTCAACAGCCGCTCTTTGCGTAAAGTATGCGAAATTATTCGCGACGATATCAGTGCGGACGCCGTCGCTATAACCAATAAAAATCAGATCCTGGCCTATGTCGGCGTCGGTGAACAAAATTACCGCGAAGGCGACGACGGCATCAGCCCAACCACGGCCAGAGCCATCGCTAACGGCGAAATCATTATTCGCAATAATGACGAGGCGCACCGCACGCCGGAAATTCACTCGATGATTGTTATTCCTCTGCGGGAACTGGGGGAAGTCACCGGCACGCTGAAGATTTATTATCGCCATGCCCACCGCATCACCTGGTCGCTGCGGGAGATGGCCATTGGCCTGTCGCAGATTATTTCCACCCAGCTGGAAGTGTCCCGGGCTGAACAGCTGCGTGAGATGGCCAACAGAGCCGAGCTGCGCGCCCTGCAAAGCAAAATCAATCCGCATTTTCTGTTTAACGCACTGAACGCCATCTCGTCGTCGATTCGCCTGAATCCCGATACCGCCAGGCAGCTGATCGGCAACCTTTCGCGCTATTTGCGCTACAACCTTGAGCTGAACGACGACGAAATCATCGATATTAAGAAAGAGCTTTACCAGATCAAAGATTATATCGCCATTGAACAGGCGCGCTTTGGCGATAAGCTGACGGTTATTTATGAGATTGATGAAGATATTCGCTGTTCGCTGCCCAGCCTGCTGATCCAGCCGCTGGTGGAAAATGCTATCGTGCACGGCGTGCATCCCTGTCGCGGTAAAGGCGTGGTCACTATCAGCGTGCAGGACGCGGGCGAGCGGATACGTATTGCGGTACGGGATAC
>DOOK01000182.1:0-4573 GCA_003512805.1 Erwinia sp.
ACCTGATTAACCTTATAAAGAGTCTTTGGCCTGCTGAATCAGGGCGTCGGCGATTTTACCGGTATCCATTTTCAGCTCACCGTTACGGATGGCGTTTTTCAGCTGCTCAACGCGCGCGGTGTTAATATCCTGCGAGCTGGCTTTGGTCAGCTGTGATTGTGCGCCGCTCAATACCACCTGGGTACCACCCGGTTGGGTTGTTTTTGTCTCTACCTTTTGCGCCTTTGGCGTAGCCACTTCGGGAAGATCGCGCGGCTGTACGGTACTGGCGGGCTTCATAGGTTGAGTTCTGTCGATGCTCATAGCTGGCTCCTGTTTGCTCAGGCCGTTAACGGCCTGAATTGCTCAAGTGTATTACGTCTGTTATTTACACTATCGGCAGCAACGAAGCCATCTTTAACGCTTTATAACGTTATAAGAATATTCCCATCCGGGCCCACTTTCCCACTGACAATTTGCCCCGAATTCATACGGACCCTGACCGGCTGCGCGGCGGTGGCATTATTCATTGCGCGGCCCTCGCTGGCGATGTTGAAACCGTCTCCGCTGGCGATAACATTGACGTTGTCACCGGCCTTTACGCGCCAGGGCTGGCGCACCATCATCATGGTTAGCGGCTGGCCAGGCAGGATATCCCGCAGCGCCACGCCGTCGGCCACGTCAGCGATATTGATGACCGCACGAGCAGGCAGCGTATCCAGTCGGCCATGCGTCACTTTCAGATCGTCGGCGGTCAGTGCCGCACCGCGTACGACCTGACGAGCCGCTACAAGGTAATCCCCTTCAACCTGAACCTGCACTTGCAGATAGCGGCGATTCTGTCCGCAGTTGGCGGCCACGCTCATATTGCCCCACATCCGGCTATTGCCCGGTAAGGAGAATTGCGGAGCATCACAGGCGGGCCATTGCCCCTGCGGCGTTTTGACCACCACGCTCAGGGTATCGGCACCCTGGCCGGTTTCCCCATAGCGGGCTTTAAAAAATTGATTCAGCTGGGCCGTTAAGTCGGCGGCGCTGGCATTGACCGTAGCCAGGCTCAGGCTCAACAGAAAAAGAGTCAACACACGCATTATTTTCATCCTCACTGCAACATGGCGACGATTCTACTCAGGAAGCGGCAAAGTCAAGGCGCAAATTAACGACGCTTTTTAGCGCTATTCTTCCGATCAGATTAATCCTAACCCGCTTATTCTCTCCTCACTGAATTTTCAATCGCGGAGGAAACATGCTCGACAAACTCGACGCAGCCCTACGGTTTAACACTGAAGCCCTAAACCTGCGTGCGCAGCGGCAGGAAATCCTGGCATCCAATATCGCTAACGCGGACACGCCAGGCTATCAGGCTCGCGATATCGATTTCGCCAGCCAGCTGAGCAAAGTGATGGAGCAGGGGCGGGCACAGGGATCGGGCATGTCGCTGGCGGTCACCTCATCACGCCATATAGCAGCGCAGTCATCTGCACCGGCGTCGATGGATCTGCTGTATCGCGTGCCGTCCCAGCCTTCACTGGATGGCAATACGGTAGATATGGACCGCGAACGTACCGAATTTGCGGATAACAGCCTGAAGTACCAGACGGACCTGACCGTCATCAGCGGGCAAATCAAAAACATGATGTCCGTATTACAGGGGCAATGATAAATGGCTTTACTGAACATTTTTAATATTGCTGGCTCGGCCATGGCTGCCCAGTCACAGCGTCTGAACGTGAGCGCCAGTAACCTGGCCAACGCCGACAGCGTGACCGGCCCGGACGGTCAGCCTTACGTGGCAAAGCAGGTCGTTTTCCAGACTGATGCGGCACCCGGTGCGGCGACAGGCGGCGTACGCGTCGCACAGGTGGTAGACGATCCCACCCCGGCAAAGCTGGTTTATGAGCCAGGCAACCCGATGGCTGACGCGAAAGGCTACGTCAAAATGCCAAACGTGGATGTGGTAGGGGAAACGGTTAATACCATGTCGGCGTCTCGCAGTTATCAGGCCAACGTGGAAGTGCTGAACACCGTTAAACAAATGATGATGAAAACCCTGACGATGGGTCAATAAGGAACAGACAGATGGGCATTACCGTTGGCGTTAATGAGTCACTTGACAACACAGCGATTACACCTTCGTCGTCGACGACCGATAAATCGGCAGCCGACCTGCAAAGTAACTTCCTGACCCTGCTGGTCACGCAGTTAAAAAACCAGGATCCGACGAATCCAATGGATAACAGCCAGCTGACGACACAGCTGGCACAGATTAATACCCTGAGCGGCATTGAAAAACTGAACACCACGCTGGGATCGATTTCCGGCCAGATCAACAGCGGACAGTCTCTGCAGGCTTCCACCCTGATCGGCAAAGGCGTCATGGTTAACGGTTCACAGGTGCTGGTCGGCAGCGGTGTGTCAACGCCGTTTGGCGTGAGCCTGGAGCAGGCTTCAACGGCAACCACCGCCACGATTACCGATCCAAGCGGTAAGGTTGTCCAAACTATCAACCTGGGTGCGCTTAGCGCGGGCGTCCATACCTTCTCCTGGGATGGTTCGTCAGCTGACGGCACCGTTGCAGGCGACGGTAAATATAACGTGGCTATCAGCGCCAGCAACGCAACCGGCCAGCTGGTCGCGCAGCCGCTGAATTATGCATTAGTCAGTGGGGTTAGTAACGACACCAGCGGTGCCGTTCTGGACCTCGGCACGATGGGTAAGACCACCGTCGCGAATGTTCGTCAGATTATTTAACTTAACCCCGATTCAGGAATAAACACATGGCATTTTCTCAGGCAGTCAGCGGCTTAAACGCAGCATCCAGCAACCTGGATGTGATCGGTAACAACATCGCCAACTCCGCTACGGCGGGTTTTAAATCCGCTACCGTTTCGTTCGCCGATATGTTCGCCGATTCTAAAGTCGGTCTGGGCGTAAAAGTGGCTGCGGTCACCCAGGACTTTAACGACGGTACCACCACTTCTACCAGCCGTGGCCTGGACGTGGCGATCAGTCAGGCTGGCTTCTTCCGTATGGCTGACGCTGGCGGCGCGGTTTACTACACCCGTAACGGCCAGTTCACGCTGGATGCTAACCGCAATATCGTTAACTCTAACGGCCTGCAGCTGACCGGCTATCCGGCAACCGGCACGCCGCCAACCGTGCAGACCGGTGCTAACCCGGTAGCGCTGAGCGTCCCTACTACAGCGATGCCAGCGAAATCTACCAGCGCGGCAGCACTGGTAGCGAACCTGAACTCAACCGACAGCGTGCCAACCACCACGCCGCTGGATATTAACAACACCAGCTCTTACAACAGCAAAGCGTCAATGACCACCTATGACTCGCTGGGTAACGAGCACAACCTGAACCTGTACTTCACTAAAACCGGTGACAATGCATGGACGGTTAACGTGAAGGACGGCAGCGCGGCGGATCCTACCGCTGACGTGGGCACGTTCAACATGACTTTTGATACCAGCGGGCAGATGACTTCTGGCGCAACTCAGGCGATTAACCTGGCAGGACTGAAAGGATCTGCGCCGACCAGCTTCACGCTGAATATGGCGGGCAGCCAGCAGCAGAACACCAAAACCAGCACCTTCGGTAACCCAACACAGGATGGTTACAAGCCGGGCGAACTGACCAGCTACCAGATCAATAATGACGGCACGTTAGTAGGCAACTACTCCAACGAGAAAACCCAGACTCTGGGACAGATCGCGCTGGCTAACTTTGCTAACCCGGAAGGCCTGAAGTCTGAAGGTAACAACGTCTGGTCCTCAACGGCTTCTTCTGGTCAGGCGCTGGTTGGCCTGGCAGGCACCGGTAACCTGGGTACGCTGACCGCTGGCGCGCTGGAATCTTCCAACGTCGACCTGAGTAAAGAACTGGTCAACATGATTGTGGCACAGCGTAACTATCAGTCTAACGCCCAGACCATCAAAACACAGGACCAGATCCTCAACACCCTGGTCAACCTGCGTTAATTCGGCTAACAGGATCGTCTTATGGATCACGCGATATATACCGCAATGGGGGCTGCCAGTCAGACCCTCCAACAGCAGGCAGTAACGGCGAACAACCTGGCAAACGCCTCAACGCCTGGTTTCCGTGCGCAGCTGAACGCGCTGCGCGCCGTGCCGGTGCAGGGCGACTCACTGCCGACCCGTACGCTGGTGACGGCTTCGACCCCGGGCTCAGATATGACTCCCGGCGCCATGGACTACACCGGACGTTCGCTGGACGTCGCCGTACGTCAGGATGGCTGGCTGGCCGTGCAGGCTCAGGATGGTACTGAAGCCTACACCCGCAACGGCAACATGGAGCTGAACCCGGCTGGCCAGCTGACCATTCAGGGCAAGCTGGTGATGGGCGACGGCGGACCGATTGCCGTACCACAGGGATCGGAAATCACTATTGCTGCTGACGGGACTATTACCGCGCTGAACCCTGGCGATGCGCCGAACGCCACTGTCCAGCTGGGACGTCTGAAGCTGGTGAAAGCCACCAGCTCGGAAGTTACGCGCGGCGACGACGGCCTGTTCCGTCCGACCGGTGCGACGCAAACCCTTCAGGCCGATCAGACTATTACCGC
>DOOK01000182.1:4692-8233 GCA_003512805.1 Erwinia sp.
CGCCTGGCGTGCTGGAAGGCAGCAACGTCAGTTCAAGCCAGACCATGGTCGATATGATCGCCAACGCACGCCGCTTTGAGATGCAAATGAAAGTCATCTCCAGCGTCGATGAAAACGAACAACGCGCTAACCAGCTGCTGTCAATGAGCTAAGAGTAGAGAAAACAACATGATTAACTCTTTATGGATTGCAAAAACCGGCCTTGATGCTCAGCAGACCAACATGGACGTCATCTCGAACAACCTGGCTAACGTCAGCACCAACGGCTTTAAACGCCAGCGTGCCGTGTTTGAAGATTTGATGTACCAGACCGTTCGTCAGCCTGGCGCGCAGTCTTCAGAGCAGACTTCTCTGCCTTCTGGTATGCAGATCGGCTCAGGTACTCGTCCGGTGGCGACCGAGCGTCTGCACACCCAGGGCAACCTGAACAAAACCGACTCATCGAAAGATGTGGCGATCAGCGGCCAGGGTTACTTCCAGGTACAGATGCCGGACGGCACGCTGGCCTATACCCGCGACGGTTCCTTCCAGACTGACCAGAACGGCCAGCTGGTAACCAACGCCGGTTTCCCTATTCAGCCTGCAATTACCATTCCGCCTAACGCCCTGAGCATGACCATTGGGCGCGATGGCACGGTCAGCGTGACCGTACAGGGTCAGGCGCAGCCTACACAGGTGGGTCAGCTGACGCTGAGCACCTTTATTAACGATGCTGGTCTGGAGAGCAAGGGTGAAAACCTTTACCAGGAAACGCAGGCCTCAGGCGCACCGACCGACAGCTCGCCGGGTAACAATGGCGCAGGCCTGCTCTATCAGGGCTATGTCGAGGCTTCTAACGTTAACGTGGCGGAAGAGCTGGTTAGCATGATCCAGACCCAACGCGCTTATGAGATTAACAGTAAGGCAATCAGCACATCCGATCAGATGCTGGCCAAACTGACTCAGCTGTAAGTAAGACAGGGCCGGGTTCGCCCGGCACTTAATAAAAGCATTCATTAATGATTAAAGGTTAATTCCATGGCGAAGCAAATTTCAGTGCCTGGACGCTTGTTAGTAGCCTTAGCGCTGCTGACGCTTAACGGTTGTGCTTTAGTTCCACGTAAGCCTCTGGTGGAAGGGTCGACAACGGCTCAGCCGCTGGCCGCTTCGCCGCCGGTGGTTAACGGCTCCATTTTTCAGGGCGTGATGCCAATGAACTACGGCTACCAGCCGCTGTTCGAGGATCGTCGTCCACGTAATATCGGCGATACGCTGACCATTACCCTGCAGGAAAACGTCAGTGCGAGCAAAAGCTCCACGGCCTCCGCAGGACGTGACGGTAGCGCGACGCTGGGCCTGAACGCAGTGCCTTCCGCACTGAACGGCCTGCTCGGCGGCGACAAAACCAATTTCGACGCCAGCGGTAAGAATACCTTTGCCGGCAAGGGCGGCGCGACGGCGAACAACACCTTTATCGGTGTCATCACCGTGACCGTGAACCAGGTGCTGCCGAACGGCAACCTGCGAGTGATCGGTGAAAAACAGATTGAAATCAACCAGGGCACGGAATTTATCCGCTTCTCGGGCGTGGTTAACCCACGCACCATCAGCGGCAGTAACAGCGTAGTTTCGACCCAGGTGGCGGATGCCCGCATTGAATACGTCGGTAACGGCTATATCAATGAGGCACAGACGATGGGCTGGCTGCAACGGTTCTTCCTGAACCTGTCACCATTCTAAGAGGTTAAAATGCGTAAGATTATTCGATTCACCCTGCTGCTGCTGACGACTATCAGCGCTTTTGCCCACGCCGATCGCATTCGCGATTTGACCACGGTTGGCGGCGTGCGTGACAACTCCCTGATCGGTTACGGTCTGGTTGTTGGGCTGGATGGATCCGGTGACCAGACCACTCAGACACCGTTTACCACGCAAAGTCTGAACAACATGCTGTCGCAGCTGGGCATCACCGTGCCAAGCGGCACGAACATGCAGCTGAAAAACGTTGCGGCAGTAATGGTCACGGCCAAGCTGCCTGCCTTCGGCCGTCAGGGCCAGGCGATTGACGTGGTCGTTTCCTCTATGGGTAACGCCAAAAGCCTGCGCGGCGGTACGCTGCTGATGACTCCGCTGAAAGGCGTGGACAATCAGGTTTATGCACTGGCACAGGGCAACATCCTGGTAGGCGGTGCGGGTGCTTCCGCTGGCGGCAGCAGCGTCACGGTCAACCAGGTAAACGGCGGCCGTATTACCGGCGGCGCCACTATCGAACGTGAACTGCCGAACAGCTTTGGTTCGTCTAACGTGATCAACCTGTTGCTGAACGAAGAAGACTTCAGCATGGCGCAGCGTATCGCTGATGCGATTAACGGTCGCTACGGTTCGGCTCAGGCGCTGGATGGCCGTACCGTGCAGGTACAGGTTTCTGCGAACGGCACCTCTCAGGTTCGCATGCTGGCCGAAATCCAGAACATTGATGTCTCCGTCCCGATTCAGGATGCGAAAGTCATTATCAACTCGCGTACCGGCTCGGTGGTCATGAACCGCGAAGTGATGCTGAGCTCTTGTGCTATCGCTCAGGGCAACCTGTCGGTGACGGTGAATCAGCAGCAGAACGTCAGTCAGCCGAACACGCCATTTGCGGGCGGCCAGACAACGGTAACACCACAAACGCAGATCGACCTGCGCCAGAGTGGCGGTGCGCTGCAAAGCGTTAATGCCAGCGCCAACCTGAACAGCGTAGTGCGTGCCCTGAATGCGTTAGGCGCCACGCCAATCGACCTGATGTCTATCCTGCAGTCAATGCAGAGTGCGGGCTGTCTGCACGCCAAACTGGAAATTATCTGATGAGCAATGCCCAGTCTCTGATGGGAGCCGCTTACGACAGCGGCGCCCTGAACAACCTGAAACGCCAGGCCAGCAATGACCCGAAAGCGCACGCACGGGAAGTTGCCAAACAGGTAGAAGGGATGTTCGTCCAAATGATGTTGAAAAGTATGCGCCAGGCGCTGCCGCAGGATGGTCTGCTGAGCACGGAACAGACGCGGCTTTATACCTCAATGTACGACCAGCAGATTGGGCAGGAAATTGCCTCTAAAGGACTCGGCCTGGCTGACATGATGGTCAAGCAGATGGCACAGGCACAGGCGCCCGATGAAACGGCGGGCACCAAACCGATGATGCTCGATAAAAACTTTATCAATACGCTGCCGCCACTGGCGACGGCGATGGAAACCGAGCAGGAGCGTATCGTGCGTCGCGCCGTGCCGCGTCTGCCCGCGTCTCCGGACATGCCGCTCAGCGGCGACAGCAGCGACTTTATCGCCAAGCTGTCGCAGCCCGCGCAGGAAGTCAGTGCCGGTACCGGTATTCCTCATCACCTGATCCTGGCGCAGGCTGCGCTGGAATCAGGCTGGGGTCAGCGGCAGATCATGACCGCGGAAGGCAAGCCAAGCTACAACCTGTTCGGCATTAAGGCCACGAGCAGCTGGCAGGGCAAAACCACCGAGATCACCACCACCGAATATGAGCATGGCGAAGCGAAAAAGGTGAAAGCCAAGTT
>DOOK01000180.1:0-8037 GCA_003512805.1 Erwinia sp.
TGATTATCGCTTTTGCAGCTGTCGCGACCTTTGGCAAGAATATCATCTCCTCACGTGTGGAAACGACCCAGCAGGAGATAAGCCGATTTAATCAGGGTGATGACCATACTTCCCTTGGCTCACGTTTTACCCTGTGGCAATCTGGTGTCGTTGCTATTCAGGAAAACCCACTGGGGCAAACCCAGGCGACCAGGAATACCATTATTCGTCACTGGATAAGTACCAACCATCCTGGCTCTTTCGCCCTGGATTATATTGACGTTCATCTGCACAATGAATTTCTTCAATACACTTCGCTGTTCGGTATTTTTGGCTTTTTTATCCTGCTGTTTTTCTTTATCAGGTTAATTTTTGATAACGGTCTGGCAGGCGTCTTCGGCAATCCCATTTCGATTATGGCTATTTCCGCATTGCTTTATGGCATGACGGACGTATTGTTGACGTCCATAGAGTACGTAGTGGTGCTCAGCACGCTGATTTTATTGGCCAGCGTTAACGGTAATAAAAAAGCGATAATGGATAAAGTATGACTAAAATAGCCATCTTTGTCATTAATCTGCCTGTTTCTACAGACCGTCTACATTCTATGCAGCAACAGCTGTCTGCTATAGGTAAAGACTTTATTACTATCAAGGCCGTTAATGGTTCAGAGATAGCCGATGACGAATTCTTTTTTTATAAAAGAGAAGTCAGCTATGCCATCACCAAAGGTGAGGTAGGCTGTGCGATGAGTCATCTGAAAGCGTACAAACAGCTGCTTGACTCTGAATACGACCTGGCCCTGATTCTGGAAGATGACGTGACTATCCCTGTTGATATTGAGGAGCATCTGGACAGCATTGCTAAAAACAATAGCAATCGCCACAGCACCGTGACGCTACTCTCGGAAGTTCATCACTATCAGAATAAAAGTCTGTATTCCACGGGAAAAGATCGCCATGTTCATAAAGTCCTTAATGCCGCCTTCTCTCATGGTTATGTCATCAACAGACCGGCGGCAAAAAAGATGCTCGCAAACCTCTTTCCAGTCTGGTGTGTAGCCGATCAATGGACGACATTTCAGGAATTCGGATTGATTGATGTACATGGCGTCGTGCCCTCACTAATAAATACCTATGAACCTTTGGAAAAAGTCACAACTATTGGTGACAGAAGTTCAGCTGGGATTAGACATGAGAAAAAAATGATATGGTCCAGAATAAGAGACTCGCGCCCTTTTATATTAAAAATAAAAATAAGTTTGTGGTTAGCTTTTGCCAGGCCTTTTATTTCCATTAAAAAAACGTAGACAGTCAATAAAAATGAGGTAGTGAGCAGATTGCTACCTCAGTGCATTTCAGTGCATCCTTGCAAATCCAATCAGGTAAAAATCACCCTGCAATAGCTGGAGGAAGACGCCTCTACTAACTTAGCAAAAGTATTAATGCCTGGCTACTTGCTTCATTTATCACCTTACAGACAAAGCAATGCATTATAGTGAAAAAAGCAATCTTACCTTAAGCATGATTTATAAAAAATAAAATACTTTAAAAAAAAGAGCACCCTCCCCAAAGGAATACATTAAAAAAACCATTAAAAATTTATTTAAAACACCCTCATCATTAAAATAAAACCTGACAAGCCAGCACCCATTAATGGTTACCTTCAACACCTCCCGTGAAATAATAAAGGCAGTAGTCATTTAGATATCCAGACACTCCTTCCCCCCCTACTATTTAAATCACCCATTAAATATTAAAATTAAGTACGAAGCATATTAGTCATTGGTGTTAATAATTAATACTGGTCTAGATAAAGGCCTCTTAATCCAATCAGGCTGTACGATACCAGCCCATCAGCTTTATAAAGGTGTTGACTATCGAAATGGCAGCTCCGGAACCCGTAGTAGATGTTGTCCCTGATAAAGTATGTGAGTGAGCGCCGATACCTACACTATGGGAGTGTGCACCAGAGCCGCCGATACCTACATTGTGCGAATGCTGGCCATTTGCAGAGGTGGGCGCCTGTATTGCCGCACCGCTTCCACCACGCGACAGCGCGGCACTTCCTCCCGGAGCCTCCCAGGTCCCATAAACAGCGAGCCCGTCCTGATTGGAAGGTAAACGCATCCCTGAGCCATGCTGGTGATTGCCCTGGGCGTCTGTCCAGGCGTTATGTCCGTGATCGCCGACGCCAGAAGTCCCTACAGTCCCGTAGTCAAAAGTACTGGTACTGGCGGAATAGGTATGATTATGCGCAGGGAGATTCCCCGTAGCTAAAGTTATCTGATCGGCCCCGCCCGTTGCCATTACGTCACTTCCACTGGCGCTGCCTAATCGGATAGTTTTATTTTCGCCTATGTATGCCCATTTTGTGCCAGGAAAAAGCACGTTAGGATCTTTGTTTTGTGCAAACCAGACAACAATTCCAATCGGGTAAATCGCTTCAATAATTAATTTACTCTGCAAAGCTTTTTCAAAATTACCCAGTATTTCTTCCGTATTACCATCGTCTTTAACGTCTTCCCCACTATTATTAGCGATAAACTGCCCCACTACATGAGACATGGTTGACGCCTGTCGCCAGACCTTATTCAACTGTTCACTTCTGGCGATACCGGTCTGAAAGCCGTTTGCCGTGGCATCCAGCGCTTCATAATCCGCCTGCGAAAGCACATTTGCACTTTCGCCCGTAGCAAAAGGTTTAAAGTCATTTTTTGCCATTGTTATTCTCCATTAATTTTATAATTTACCGTGACGCCGGCAGGCTTGATCGCCAGATAGCCCTGTTTGATAATTTCTTTGGTAATAGTGGACAGGTTTTTTGCCGTCACATATACCGTTACGGTCATATCCTGATTATCGGTAAAGGTGATATTGATATCCTGCTTCGTATAAATTTCTTGTAAAATGGCGGGCAGCGTATCGGCCGTGCCGTCCCACTTATTGGCGCCGATTTTAGCGCGCAGCATAGTACGATAATCTTCATCATCCACGTTGATAATGCCGGAGTCAGGTTCATATCTGCCTTTCCAGCTGCCGAGATCGAAGCCCAGCGAGGCTTTATCCAGGGTAAAAAAGTAATCTTCAATCGGCGCGTTGATACTTCTGGCTCGCCCTATCCATTCACCTAAAATATCCAGCTGTGCGCCGGTGGCGTTGTCGATATCCAGCGCCCTCACGACCTCAGCAAAGAGGTCGATAATTTCTTGCTGCGGTCGCGTGCTTAAATCGATATGGTCGACGTATTTTTCTTTGTCCCGATGGTAATTGGTGATCAGATCGAGGTATTTCATGAGGTCACCGATAGCGTAATATTATCCACCTCGCAGCGGGCAAATTCGTTATAGCCGATAGCGATATTGCCGGAGGAAAGCGCGGCTTCACTTTTGCCTGCCAGCAGGCTCAGGATGTCGTAGTACTGGCTGTCCGTACTGTCCTGCCCTGTAGTCAAATTAGCGGGCGAATAAAGACGGCTGAGCAGAACGCTGTTGCCAATCCCCAGGTTGTTGATATAGGCCGCCAGCGCTTTTTTAATTTTCTCCGCGATGGGGCTGGTGTAGCCCGTCAGCGCTTTCAGCTCCAGCGACAGATATACCGGCACCGGCACCGGCCGTGAAAAGCGGATCGCCTGCGGCGTGCCATAGCTGTCAGCAAGCGTGATGGCGGTATTGCCAAAGGTACCTACACCCAGAGATTTCTTTTTACGAATAACGTCGGCAATCGCATTTGCATCTCCGCCCTGCACCACGGCTGAAATGGTATGAGCGGGCAGGCCATTTGCATCCTTATCCTCGCTGTCGTTCTGGTAAAGCTTATGGCCGACGACGCCTGCAATATTTGAAATCGCGCCGTCCAGCGCGTCAAAAGTGGTCAGCGCCGTCAATGAAACGCTTTGCGCCTGCCGCAAACGTAGCTCTGCATCCGTTTCGGCAACGCTTCCCGTGGCCGCCGCATTCAGGTTGGTTACCGTCTGCCAGCCGCGCGTCGGCGTGTTGATTTGATTAACGGAACCGCTTACCGCCGCCACCGGCCCGGTTTCTGCGCAGGTGGCCGTCACGGTGACCGTTCCCGTGGTGGCAATCGTTACGCTTGTGGGCAGGTTCCAGATAACGTTATTACTGTCCCTGACCGAGCCGTTAACGATTGTGGTGCCCGGCGTGCCGCTCAGCTGCACATCCACTGTTGAGTTGGTCGCCGCTTTGCGCACGATACCGTTGATTTTTACATTGCGCGTCAGCGCGTCGCCCACCGCAGTAGCAGGTGAAAACGAGTTGTAGCAGGTTATCGCCATGTTATTGGCATCGTGGATCGCCAGCGCCATAATCGCTATCATCTGGCCGTCCTTGCTGTCCGGCTCCAGATAGGCGTCGGTGCCATAAATCTGGCGGAAGTAGTCGGTCAGCGCGCCGAGGATTGTCTGGTAATCAGGCGCGCCGATCCCCTGGGCCGTTATCGTTGCCGATAACCCCAGCCGGTCTGTCTTAAGAGCCATTATGCCTCGCTTGTTACTGTGGTCGTGCCGTACAGCGTTTCCACGGTGACCGTGAAAATTGCCCGGCGGGATGAAGAGTCGAAGGTTGTATTAAAAGAAAGAATGGACTTCACGCCTTGAGTAGCAAGAATGCGCTGGCGCAGAACCATTTCTGCGGCCGTGCTGTTCTGCCTGCCGGTAAGCGATTGCAGCCAGGGCGTCCCTTCCGTGGTATCCAGGAACCATTGCCCGTACCATAACTGCAGCCGTGTTTTAATCGCCTGCGCCACGCATTCGGGTGAGTTAACCAGGAAAGCGCTGTCCCCTTTGCCAAAGGCGTAATCGCCGTCCTGCTCTTCTCTGCGATATCTCATTGTGGCCCCCTGGTATAGCTGCTGCCGCTCTGAATACCCCCATGAACGTGATCGATCTGGCTGATGCCGCCAGCGGTCTGATCGCCGGTTGAGGTAATGTCACCATTGACGCTCAGATTGCCGTTAAGCGTTAGCCGCGTGGTAGTGATATTGACCTCACCGCTCTGCTTCAGCTCAATAAAAGCCTCTCCTTTATCCGTGCGGATCTGCAAAGCCTCGGTGCTGATGGCGCTGATTTTCTCCTTTTGCGACTGCGGGCCAACCAGCGCGAACGCGTCGGACAGATCGTGCTGACGCGGGTCGACCGGTTCCTGCACGCCGCCGTTTTGCCACCAAAAGTCGATACAGCGATCGCTGAAGATGACCAGGCACTCGTCGCCCGGTTTAACAGGGAAAGTGATGGTGCAGCCGCCGCCGCGTGGAAAAACCACGGGCACGTCCACCAGCAGGGGCAGCGCCTGAGAAACCGGCTGCCCGCTGGCATTGCGTACGCTGCCTTTAATGGCTGGCTGCACCACGCAGGTCACGTTGTCGGGATCGAAGGATTGAATAATGCCGGGTAAGGCCACGCGTAACGTTGTGGACACCATGTCCGCTAAAGCCCGATACGCCTGAGCTTCCCCGCCAATCACTGACTGGATAGAAACGGCCATAAAAACTCCAAAAAAAACCGCCTCAGGCGGTGGGTTGAATTAGTTCGGCGCGGCGGGCGCCTTAAGCGCGGTCTGTTTGTCCCGCGTGATGCAGGTCAGGGTCATATACCATTTGGTGCCGCGGGTCTGGCCCTCGTAAAGGATGCCTTTAACGATATAGACGCCATCGGCCGCGATATCGGCAGGCGGCTGCGCTTTCTTTTGCTCGCCCTGGGGCGCCGCCTGCGGCTGCGCTTTGCTCTGTTGTGCCGCCTCTCTCTTTTCGGCGGCCGCACGGTTGACCGATTCCATCGCATTACGCGTGCTGTTAAGCATGGCCTGGTTGATATGCACCAGGCCATGCAGGCGAAGCGTCGGATCGATCAGGCACTGGATTTTTATCCCTTCCGTGGTCAGTTCGGGCGCGCCGACCATGCCGGTCTGGCTGTTCAGCACCACAATGCGATCGAGATAACTTTCCTCCGGCACCATTTGCAGTTTGCCATCGACAAACTGCCAGGTGGCGCGGCATTGAGCAGCCACGTTATCCATCACCCGGCTGGCGGTTTGATAAAGCACCCGCCCCCTGGGAAAACGCGTGGGCGGCATGGTGCCGGTGGCGCCTGCAGTCACGCCGTAAGGATTAAAGCTGCGCAGGGTTAACCTGTGAATGGCGCTGGCGTCATAACCTGCAGCGACCGTGGTATTGACCGCAGCCTCCATGGCGGCCTGGTGACCATCGATAGCCTGAATTCTTAATACGCTTTCCGGGCTGGTCTGCGTATCGGCTTTGCTGCCGATCTTATTGATAAACGCATAACGGATTTCGCCGCTAAAGATTTCGCCGTAATGGGGCCCATCCGGCTTAACCGGCGGGTTTTCCACTACTTTCCCAACCATATAGGCAGGAATAACCGGCTCCTCTTCGCGCTTATCCGGCAGGACTCCCGTATAGCCCGCAATAAGGCGCAGCTTTTTATATTTGCCGCTCATGATCGCGTTGCGGGTTTCCGCACTCAGGTTATAAAGGCTGATGGTCGCCGTGCTGCCGCTGCTTTGCACATCAGTATTAATCTCAAACTCAACGCTCAGATCGCCCAGGGTAATCGACGCTTTACTGGCATCTTCCAACAGCAGCTCGCAGTAGCGCATCCAGTTAACGCTCATGCCGCCTCCGTGGTAATGCAAAGGTGTGCGGTGTAACCGAGATCGTACTGACCCGGCGCAGTAGTGCCGCTGCTATCGGAAATCAGCCACAGGCCAAAGCCCGGCTGCAGATAAGCATACTGCGCCAGCAGGTCGGCGCCGGTCACCAGCGGAATGCCGGCGATAATATCCGCGCCGTCGCTGTTTTGCAGATCGAGAAACCAGCCGCTTTCCCGCCAGATAATGCGCATTTTATAATCGATATTATTAATGGAAATATCGAACAGCTGATTATCGGGCGTCAGCGGAATTTCGGTAATAACCATCAGCGGCCCCCCGTCGTGAGAACCGCATTCGCCGGGCCGGGCCTCGCCACTTTCTTGCCGTTATTCAGCACGGCAGAGGTCTTTGTGCCCTGCGCCATGTTCTCTTTTTCCGCGCTGCTGGTGGTTCGCGTCTGCGTAATCATCAGCTCGGTCAGGCCTAATGAGGCGAACAGCACGTGTTCTGTAGAGGCATCCGTGGTCACGATAATCGAGGTGATCAGCATGTTGTTGTACAGCCGCTTGCCGGTCACCACGGTCAGCGGCTGCCTGCTGGTCATCAGCTCCCGCAAATTTTGATAGCTTTCTGCCGGGCTTAATGATGCCTGGATACCGAATGGGGTCGTATCCATAAAATCCACCAGCGAACCGCCGCCGGAAAAACCGACCTCCATCGTCAGTTCGGCAGGCAGGAGGTAAGCATGATCGGCGATGGTGGCGCCCGCTTCGACAGGATGCGTGGTGACGTTCAGTTTGTCGGTGTGGCTTTCTTTCATCACCACATTGGGAATAAGCAAACCGATTTTACGTTTGCTTTGCATTAATAGCGTGGGGAAACCCTTTATCATACCGGCATATTCCTTACGGTCTGGACAAATTGCGAGTTCACATCAAACTGACTTGCTGCCACTTTTTGGGCGGTCAGATGGGGCTCACTGCCCTGCACATAAATATTGGTTTCCTGTTGGATGCCCACGTTGCTCTCCGCCCGGCTTTGCGCCATTTCACTTTGCCAGGGAAGGCGACCGCCTACGCTGAAAGGCAGCGCACCTGTCAGGCTGTCACTGCCGGACCACGCCATCAGGTTATCCATCATCCGGGCGTGCTGCGGATTCAACGGGCCCGCCGGATCCACCCCTCCCGGCAGGGAAATATCCGCGGCTGTAGCCTGCGTCTCTCCGGCCATTTTTTTCATAAAGCGCCAGATCGGGCTGTTGGTCAGTTTATTGGTAATATCGGTAAAGAAATTATTGAAGTCGTCCTTCACCTTATCCACGGCGGCGGACATACCTGCCGACCAGTTTCCCGTCACAAAATCGCTGACTGCCTGCAATCCGCCCTTCCAGTCGAGCGTGCCTGAGGTGAGCTGGATAAAGGCTTCCTGCAACC
>DOOK01000180.1:8154-10967 GCA_003512805.1 Erwinia sp.
GGCTTCCTGCAACCCATCCAGCGCCTTTTTGGCCGCATTGATGCCCGGCGCCCACTGTTCCCAGTCAATCAGGGTCTTACCGCCCTCCTGCCAGGTTTTATAGCTGTCGTAAAGCGAGAAAAGCAGCGCTACCAGCATTGCCACAATCCCTATGGGCGACAGTAAGAACGCGCTGTTCAGCGCCAGCCAGGCGGCGGTCATCACGCCAAGCGTTGCGATCAGCCCTTGCGAATTTTCATCCAGCGTGTCCCACCAGCCGCTCAGGTCCGCCACCGCCTGAATCAGGCGCAAGATTACTCTTTCGCCCACTTCAGCAAGCAGAAGCAACAGGTTCACGGCGCCATCAAGCACGCGCTCTACGTCAGGCGCGTTATCGGTCAGCTTCTTCGTAAAGTTATCGAAGATCTCCCCAAGTCCGTTGTTCAGCCGGGTGCTGCTGTTGGTTTGCAGCAGCTCAACAACCTCATCAAACTTGCGTCTGGCCGTCATAAAGTGGTCGGCGCCGGAGACGGCCTGCGTCATATTGACGCCGAGAGTGTCGGAAAGCTGGTTATAGTCGCCGATAAATTTACCCAGCCCTTTTTGCATGGCGGCCAGGATATCGGGTGCCAGCCCCAGGCTGTTGGCCATCGCCCGCGCCTGCTCCTGCGGCATAGCGCCAAGCCTGCTGCTGGCTTCGCTGAAGATGTCGCTGTCCGTTTTTTTCTGCCCGCTGGCGTCACGAACCGACACGCCCAGCTTATTCAGGCGCGCTTCCGCGCCTGGCTTCGTTATGATGGCCTGGAAAGCTTTCGCTATGGCATCGTTACTGAGGCCGGTCTGGGCCGCGCCGTACTCCAGCGCGTTAACATCGCCTGCCGTCGTACCGGCGTTCTGCGCACGGACGCCAAGCTGCTCCAGACGGCTGGCGAAACGGTTGATGTATTCCACCAGCGCTTTACCCGCCTGCTCTACCGTCTGTTTGATCTTTTGCAGATCGAGCGCCTTTGCCGCCTGTTCGTTGTGTTGCCAGCCCGGCGCCTCAACAAGCTGCCTGACTTTTTGCCAGCTGGCGGCCTCCGCCGCCAGCTGAGTATCCAGCACCATCAGAAAATTTTTTGTATTTTCAGCGTTCATTGGCCTGTTTCCATTGCTCAATGCGGTGTTGATTATCCGCTTTCAAATCCAGCCAGTCGTTCAGGCGGGCAATATCCGCCAGATCCACTGAGCCATCCTTGAGTGCGGTGTAGCTGATAAGCCCGGCATCTACCGGGCGCATCAGGAAATCTTCCCCGTCAGGAAGCGTTTCCAGCGTCAGCCCGCTGCCGGGGCGTCGCTCCTGCTGACGGGGAGTTCGGGCAAAAAACTGCCCAGCGAATCCTCCACCACGCGCAGCACCAGTTTCAGCATGGTGATCAGATCCAGATCGTCGAACATCAGCACGCCCTGAGAGAAGATCGGCACCCAGCTTTTTGCCTGCTGGCGTGAGACTACTGCCAGGCAGGGATGCAAAATCGCATTGGTGTCTTCCTCGCTCATGTCTGCCAGCGACTGCGCAATAGCGGGCAGGGCTTTCTCCAGCACCTGAAAATAGTCGCCCTGGGCGGCGGCGGATTTCACCGTATTGATGTCGGAGAGCAGCCCGGCCAGCAGCGGTAGCAGCTTGCGCGACACTTTAAGCTGCTGAAAAACGTCCAGCTTAGCGAGACGGAACGGGGTGTCGTTGAGTGTGAATTCCATCGATTAATATTCCCCCATTACCACATCGATTTTGATGCAGTCGAAAATCCAGGCGGTGGTGCCACCTTCTTTAGCGAATTTACGATCGGGCAGCTTCTGGAAGGCCACGCCACGCGCGGTAATCACCTCACCCGAGGCGCTGTTGCGGATGACGATAATATTTTTCCCCCAGCTGGCGCTGCTGGCGCTCTGGGCGTTATAGACCAGCGAGAGCTTTTTATTAACCGGCGAGGTTTCCAGCAGATTAACCGTAATCTGGCCGGACGTGCCCGGCAGCAGGGTGTTCATCCCTTCGCCGTCAATTCCCAGCTTCATGCTGTTTTTATTTTCCTTCATGGAAACGGTAATGCCCTCTTCCGAACTGCCGGAACCGCTCCCCAAATCAAATACCGCACCCGGACCAATAAAAGAGGCGGTAACATCCATAAATGAATAGGCAGACATATTTTTTCCTTAGCGAACAACGTTAATTTGAACATCGGCGTAGTGCACGGCACCGGCCAGTTTGCAGGCAATCTGCATTAGCGGCGCTTTACGCGCTTCGCGATCGGCCTGCGACTGCAGCGCCAGCGGCTGGGCACAGACGTAATAGCCTTTGGTGAGCATGTCGCCGGCACCGAGCTGCCCCACCTCGCTGCCGTTCCAGACGCCCGGCGCGATCAGCCCGTTGGTGACGGCCTGATCCATCGATGCTTCCACATTGCCCATCAGCCGGGTAATGCCCGCTTCGGTCTGCGGGATTTTGCTGGCAGAGGTATAAAGCAGGTTATAGAGATTGGTCTGCACGAAGTTTTGCAGCCAGTCCAGGCCGTGGCGCTCATCAAAGAAGTCGCCGTTAGCCATCACGCCCTGTTGCAGAATGGCGCTGTCATTGGCAAAAAGGACATAGACGTTGGCTCTTTTGCTTTCCAATGCGGTGGCCTGCCTGGCATTCAGCGTTTCATAAGCGACGCCCGGCTCCTGCTTAAATTTCAGCGTCAGCGTGGTGTTACTGCCGTTGAAATTAACGGTAAAGGCGCGAGCGAACGCCGAAACGGCAGCAAAGCGACTGTGTGTGGAATACTGCACGAAGGTGCGAGCGTAGCCCGCCGCTT
>DOOK01000179.1 GCA_003512805.1 Erwinia sp.
TGGCACTCAAGCCTGGTCCGAAACGTATTGCTGACTCAACAGGTCAACCTGACCAGCGTCAGCGTGATAACAAGAAAACTTCGGGAAATAATCCAAAGGTAAAGCCTAGTAAAAATTCCAAACCATAGTTACATTTATAAGTAGTACATAATAAAAAAGCCTTCCGGGGCTTTTTTATTTACATAAAAGACTAATAAAAAATCATCAATACTAATCTAAACCAGAGTGAATGCTATAATTACCGCTTGCTGACAGTTCAACATGTCCGCCCCACCAAGCCATCATTTCTCTTTGTTGTTCAAGATACTGAGAACGGTTGTAAGCTCTCCTGACCTCATTGGTATCAATGTGAGCCAGTGCTGCTTCAATAACGTCTGGTTGAACCCCTTTCTCATTGAGAACCGTTGAAGCTATGGATCTCATACCGTGCGCAACAAGGATATCTTTGAAGCCCATGCGCTTTAACGCCATGTTTGCTGTCTGAATGTTCATTGGTTCCTGTGGGTTACGGTAACCGGGAAAAACGTGTTGTCTGTGCTGGCTGATTGGCTTCATAACTTCTAGCACAGCAAGAGCTTGCTCAGATAGCGGAACAATATGCACACGTTTCATTTTCATGCGAGCAGCAGGAATGCGCCATTCCTTTGTCTCGAAGTTGATCTCATCCCAGCGTGTCATCGCCGCTTCTGCCGGTCGTGTCATTGTAAGGAGCTGCCATTCGATAAGACAGCGCGTCTGTCTGCCAATACTCGCAAATGCGAGATTCTTCATAAGCAGAGGTAGCTGTTCAGGTAAAAGGGCAGGGCGGTGTTTTACTTTTGGCTTATGGAATGTCTTACCGATTTTTGCCGCTGGGTTTGAAGTTACTAAACCAGAGTTCAAAGCATAATCCATAACCTCATTAATACGCTGACTTAGCCTTTTAACAGTTTCGAGTCTTCCTGCTGCATGAGTCGGGCTAAGAGATCCGATGAACTGTTGGGCTGTAATGCTGGAAATGGGCATAGAGCCAATATGTGGGAACACATATTTACTCATTGAACGCCAGATATCGTTAAGAGTGTGAGTTGTTAATCCTGCTGCCTCTTTGGTCTTAAACCACTCAGCTACAACTTTTTCAAACGTACTTTCACTCACACTCTTCTGACGAAGTTGCTCTGCCTTTTTGTGCTCTTGAGGGTCAACGTCTTTGCTGAGAAGAGCGCGGGCTGATTCACGATTTTGGCGGGCTTCGGAAAGCGAAACAGAAGGGTATGAACCAAAGCTGATCATGGCCCGTTTACGAGTGAAGGGTTTGTAATAACGAAACCGCCAGAGTTTTGAGCCTCCGGGAGTTACCTGCAGTTCCAGACCATCCCCGTCATAAAGAACCAATGCTCGTCCAGCAGCTTTGGCGTTCTTCACTTCGGTATTGTTTAAGGGCTTGGTCTGTCTTGCCATGAGCAGTCTCCATTCTGTTCCTCGGAAGGCTTAGGCATATCAAAATGCAGTCTTAAAAACGTATGCCCATGAGTATGCCTAAATCAGATGGATTCCACCGTATCAATCAGGATTTCACTAGACAACAGAAAAACAGCAGGTTTCAACAACCTACTGTTTAAACTGTTTTTTATGGTTCTCTCTGGACTTCACCAGACAAAACGTTGGGAGAATTTGGTCGGCACGAGAGGATTTGAACCTCCGACCCCCGACACCCCATGACGGTGCGCTACCAGGCTGCGCTACGTGCCGACGCATGAGCTAATAGTACCCATATTAGCAGCGATTGCAAGCGGCTAACACGTTGACTGCTATGAAAATAGCCAACGCTGCCGTCTGGCTTACGCCGGGCAGGGCCAGAGAAAAGCGCCTTTACCTGGCGGCTCAATTAGCGATAAACCGTTTTTCTTCCGTCAGGACCTGCAACAGCAGCGTCAACTGCGGCTTATGGTCTTTCAGCCGCTGGCCTTGGGCATCCCAGGCGGTATAGTTACCGTTATTGTTCAGCTCCAGCGTTAAGCCTGGCGTGGTCACCACTAGCTGGCCATCGTGCAGGCTGGTGATCCAGTCATGGCTGCGACGGGCGGCAAACAGATCTTCACCCTGCGAATAATCATAGGCTGGGGTGCGCACGTGTAGCAGCCGCTGCATCAGCGTAGTCATAATATCCTGATGGCTGGTCAGCTTATCAATCTGCTGTGAAGGCGTATTGGGCCAGTGGATCACCAGCGGCACCTGCAGGTTGGCACGGTTGCCCATGGCATCGTCGTTGTTCAACGCTACGCCATGCTGTGCGGTAATCACCACCACGGTATTATCCAGTAGCCCTTTTTCCTGGAGCGTGGCGAGCACGTTTTGGATCTGCGCATCCACCGCCGCTGCATTCCGCGCATAATGCGCTGCCGTCTCTTTTGCCGTGCCGGCGCTTTTCCCGCCAGACAAAGAAAGGTAGGAGAACCAGGGCGCGCTTTTCGTTTTCTACGTCTCCAGCCAGCGTTGCCACTGCGTAACAGTCTGTGCATCGGACTGGCTTGCCGAATCAGGTAGCGAATAGTCCGCCAGCAGCGCCTGGCGATAAAGCGGCGAGGCAAAGCCGTCGCTGGCAAACAGACCAAACTGGTAACCCTGCTTCGCCAGCGCGTCCGTCAAGGCCGAAGGCACGCGCGAAGAGAGGATGCCATCCATATAGCCCGCTGAAATCCCATAAAAAAGGCCGAACAGTCCGCTGTCCGCCTGGCTACCCGCGCTGAAGTGCTGCATAAAACGCACGTTATTTTGAGCGAACTGCGCCAGGTGCGGCAGCTGTTTCGGCATCGTGGCCTCGTTCAGGCCATCAACGGTAACAATCAGCAGGTTATTGCGGGTGCCGCCGTCACGGAAAGTAATGTCGTTCAGCGGATAGGCGACCGAGAGCGCCTCCGGATTACCCTGCTGCACCAGTCGGCGCTGATAAGCCTGCGCATCCAGCAGGCCGTGACGCTCCAGAAAACGACGTGCCGTCATAGGATAGGAGAGCGGCAGGTTGGAGCGCTGCATAGTAACAGGGCGATAGAAATTCGCGTCAGCCCAGATATACATCAAATGGCTGGCAAAAAAGGCGGTGATAAACACGATGGCCAGCGGCTTACCGAAATTGCGGCGATTAAGGCTGCGCAGTTTTTGCCAGCTCCAGGTCGCAAACAGCATCTCAACAAGAAAAATAGCCGGTACGCTGATAAACATCAGCTGCCAGTCACGCGCCATTTCACTCTGATCGGGGTTAACCACCAGTTCCCACACAACGGGATTAAGATGCAGGTGGAAGCGGGAGAACACCGCGCTGTCGATAAGCAGCAGCGTCAGCCCGGCGGTGGCGATGATGGCGGACAAAAAGCGCAGCAGCCGTTGCGACATCACCACAAACGTCAGGGGAAAAACGATCAGCAGATAAGCGGAAAAGACAATAAAGCTAAAATGGCCTGTCCAGCTGGTAAAGGCATAGATACGCCCAATTAGCGAGGCAGGCCAGTCGGCAACAAACAGATAGCGACTACCCAGGATAAGGGCAAAGATAATGTTAAACAGGGCGAACCAATGCCCCCAGCCAATCATCTGGGAGACTTTATCACGGTAGCGCGGCTGACTTGTTACCATAGCGAGATCACATCAGTGGGCTTTATCTTCACGTACCGAAGCCTGAAGCGCCTCGGCAAATGATCGCGCAAGCACGCGGCGCTGCTCTGGAGCAACGCTGGTGTTCAGCAGGTTAGTCACCATATTGCCCAGCACCATCAAAGAGAGATCGGTGGGCGCCTTGTCTTTTTCAAGCACGTTGACCATTTCGGCGAGGAGTTTTTCCACGCGGTCGTCGCTGTAACGGGATGATTGTGGCATAGCGTCAAATTTATCGAGTATTAAAAGGCGGCATCTTACCGTAAAACCGCGATTCTTTCTGCAATTTTATCTTAGGTAAAAGGTTAATATTGTTGCCTGTTGATCCCGACTACGCTCGGTGGTTGAATACGCGCTTAAGTTTACAGGAGAGTTTACATGAGTCTGGATATCGAGCAGATTGCCCTTCATCAGATGATCAAGCGTGACGAACAGACGCTGGAGCTGGTGCTGCGGGAGTCGTTGCTGCCGGCCACTGGCCCGGTGACAGCGATGATGGAGGAGCTGCATCGCGTCTACAGCGCCAAAAGCAAGGCTTATGGCCTGTTTAACGAAGAGAGCGAGCTGGCCGATGCGCTGCGCAACTGCCGTAAGGGACAGGATGATTTTCTGGCTTTCAGCCGGGCGGCGACCGGACGTTTACGCGACGAGCTGGCTAAGTATCCGTTTGCGGACGGCGGAATCGTGCTGTTTGCTCACTACCGCTACCTGGCGGTGGAATACCTGCTGGTTGCCGTACTGAACAGCCAGAACAGCATGCGCGTTAATGAAGAGCTGGACATCAGCACCACGCACTATCTGGATATCAACCACGCGGATATCGTGGCGCGAATCGATCTGACCGAGTGGGAAACTAACCCGGAATCCACTCGCTATCTGACTTTCCTGCGCGGCAGGGTCGGGCGCAAAGTCGCCGATTTCTTTATGGATTTCCTTGGCGCCAGCGTGGGTCTGGACACCAAAGCGCAAAACCGCGGGCTGCTGCAGGCGGTGGATGATTACTGTGCTGAGGCGGCGCTGGATAAGAACGAGCGTCAAAACTATCGCCAGCAGGTATACAGCTACTGTAATGAACAGCTGCAGTCGGGCGAAGAGATCGAGCTGGAAGGCTTGTCGAAAGAGCTGGCGCCGCTGGGCGAAAAAACCTTTCAGGATTTTACTCAGGAACAGGGGTATGAACTGGAGGAAAGCTTCCCGGCGGATCGCAGCACTCTGCGCCAGCTGACAAAGTTCGCCGGTAGTGGCGGCGGACTGACCATTAACTTCGACGCGATGCTGTTGGGCGAGCGGATTTTCTGGGATCCCGCTACCGATACGCTGACCATCAAAGGTACGCCGCCTAATTTACGCGATCAGCTACAGCGGCGCAGCGGCGGTAAATAATGCCTGCGGCAGGGAAGCCACAGCCGACAAGCGACCATAAAAAAACGCCGCATTAAGCGGCGTTTTCTTCACAAAAACAGCGGTCGGCGATTAAGCGCGAACGAAGTCGATGTGGTGCAGTTTTGGCTTGAACGGGTGACGCTGTACAGCCTGCACTTTTACTTTAGTTTCTTTGCCGTCAACAACCAGAGTCAGCACTTCGGTGTAGAACTCAGGCTTAACCTGCATGTTCATCACGTAGTCGTGATCCAGTTCGATACCAACAGCTGCTTCGTTACCGCCATAGATGATGGCCGGGAACTTGTTAGCTGTACGCAGGCGGCGGCTCGCACCCTTACCCTGCTCTTTACGTGCTTCTGCATTGATAGTGAACATTGTTCAGTCTCTTTCTAAGTAATTATCCTGCTACAGGCGACCCAGCAACAGGTTGGAGTGTTCAGCTTTCGCCAGGGGCAAAAGCGGGGCGTATTGTAGCAGGCAAGGCACGCACGGGCAACGCATTAAACGCCTGCTGCCTTAACGGATTTCGTTGGCGCGTCGGAAACGGCCCTGATAATCGAACACTTTTTCACGGATCTGCCAAAAATTCCGCTGTTTGCGCGCCACCACA
>DOOK01000178.1 GCA_003512805.1 Erwinia sp.
ACATAGATATCCTTTTAGTCATGGCGCTGTCAGGCAGCGCGGGAAGGGGTTAAGGGTAGATCAACAGGCCAGCAAAAGCGAACGCTCGCGCCGCCAAGCGGGCTGGCATCAATAGTCACGGTACCGCCAAAAGCCTGGGCTACGGAATGGACAATCGCCAGCCCAAGACCGCAGCCGCCGGTCGCTCGATCGCGACTGGGATCCAGGCGTACAAAAGGCTCGAATACCCGTTCGCGCTCGGCCTGCGGAATGCCCGGCCCGTCATCCTCCACCTGCAGACAGGCAGTGTCGCCATCAAACCACAGCCCGACGCGCACGCGCTGTTGGGCATAGCGAAGGGCGTTATTCACCAAATTATCCAGAACGCGCTCCATCAGTCGGGTATCCGCCACGCCCAGGTTCTGACGCTGCGGTGTATCCAGCTCAAGGGTAAAATCGGGATGCACCATCCGCATATCCTCCAGCCGTTCATTCAGCCACGCGGCCAGATCGAGCGACTGAAGATGCAGATCGACTTTTGGCCTGTCCAGTCGGGCATAGGTGAGCAGCTCTTCAATCAGCGACTCCAGCTGGCCGATATCGCGATTCAGCGCGGCGGCTTCGTTGGCGCTGAGATTATCGCTCATCTCCAGCCGGTAGCGCAGGCGCACCAGCGGCGTGCGTAGCTCATGGGCGATGCCGTCAATCAGCTGCTTTTTACTGACCACCAGCGTATTGATATTGTCCGCCATCTGATTAAACGCCACGCCGAGCCGCAGCAGGCTGGAGGCGTTATCAAAATGAATGCGTTCATCCAGATGTCCCTGCCCGAAACGCTGCGCCGCTGACTCCAGCCGCAGCATATCTTTCCAGTGCGGCCGCATCCAGATAAAGACCGGCAGCGCCAGCGAAATACCAATAAAGGCCAGCAGCACAATATCCAGAATCCGCATTTCATGGAGGAAAAAGAGGTAGGGGATCGGGCCCACGGCCAGCACATAATGGCTGCGCGGAATATGCTGTAAAAAAGTGTACTCGTCATCAAGGGCAACGATGCCGCCCGCCCGCAGGCGTCGCATGGTCGGCGCGTCCAGCTGGTACTTACTCATCGGCTCAATATGCAGCTTGAACGAGAGGTTAAGATCCAGGTTGTCGATGGTTTTGTTCCAGTCGCGGGGCGGGATTTCCCGCAGCTCGCTACGCATCAGGTAGAGCGAGCTTTTCATCAGGTCATCCATTGACTCGCGCCCGGCACGCTCGGCGGTAAATTTGTATACCAGCCCCACCAGCATCGCCATCACCAGAAAGCAGACGAACAGCAGTAGGTAAAACTGTATAAAAAGCTTCTTCATATTTTATCGCCTGAATATCAACATGTTATCTATCACGCTTTGACGGTAAGGGGCACTATGGAGGCAGCACAGAATCCCCCAATGCGTTTGTTTAGCCACTCAATTTGATCGCCGTCCAGGGCATTTATTCACGCTGAGTAGACGGTGTAAACCATTTCCGCGTTTTCATGGCCCATCTGTTCGGCTATAAACGCAGGGTTGGCACCGGCAGATAGCATCCAGCATGCGAATGTATGCCTCGTCTGGTAAGGGCAACGGCGACGGATCTCCGCTCGTTTCACAGCTTTGTCCCAGATAGATTTTATAGAGCTTACAGAATAATGGCCGTTAACGGAGAGGGAACCGCCACGTTGTCACGCACGGGGGCCAGTTCTGGCGTGACTGCCTCTGTCACGATAACAACCCAATCGGCCGTTGCCCCGGAAAATTATCTGCATGTGAAGAATAACCTTTCCGAAATAGCGGATGCAGGCGCAGAAGCGCAGGAAAAAGCGCGGGGTAATCTGGGGTTGGGCAAACTGGCGACGGCTGACGCTTTAACAGCCAGCGAGGCTGGCGCGGTTCCTGTTGCAGATGAGACTCCGGTGGCTGGCACGAACCTGGATAATGTTACCGACCCCGGCCAGTATTTTCAGAACGTCACAGGTCGCGTGACGCTGGCGCTCAACTATCCGGAAGCGGCGGCTGGTGTGCTGGTGGTCTATCGTACCGGCGTGGAGGAGGGAGGATGCTGCCAGGTGTATATGCCTTATAACTCGATGGTGGAATACAGACGGTATGCGTTCGGTAATCCGCTGGTGTTCTCAGCATTGAAAGAGTATTAATAGCCACTTGCTGAAGCAGCGAAAGGCCTGGCACGGTGGCCGGTGTTGCATTGAAAAGTTGACTTTAGGCGGCAGCGCTCCAATTCCTGTGCCGTACCAAAAAGACATTTACTCCCCAATAGCGTCGCGGCAGGCGCAAAAAAGCCCGCCAGGGGCGGGCTGGGGCGTAGGGCATGAAAAACAAGGGCGGCGGCAGGGTTATTAGATGATTTCTTTTTAGGTAACTCAGGACGTTTCACTTGAGTTAAACGTGATACTGCATCGACCTGAGGTATTGAGCCGTCACGAACTTTAGTCACTGTTTCTTTAACCGGGAAAAGTGCAATTTCACCCTTGCGATCAAATGGCCATGCTTCTTTGTTATCCATTTGATATTTATGAAAAATAATCGGCTACCAGCCACTGCTTTCCTTTGAAGGTAATAAGCGTTCCAATCTATCGCCGGATACGTGCTGTGTGTATTTATCGGCAGGTACCGCCTCTCTGCGGCCTTACCCGAACGTTTTGACCGAGTTATCAAATGCCATCGTGCAAACGATCAGCTACACGATAAATGAGGTAAGCTGCTACGAATCCCAGGCAAGACAATCCAGCCCAAAGGTATTTCATCTGCGATTCTGACATTGCTACAAACCAGAAAAGCAGCGCCAGGGTTGCCACTATGATGCAGTCGCTAATGCCAGCTATGCCGCGAGATGCCAGAATTTTTAAAAATCTCATCACCTGCGAACCTTTTGTAAAAAAAAACGGGATACTTCGTCGAACAAAGGGCGATTTTGCCGCCATAGTAAAAATACCGTCTCAAATGGCTGTAGTCTTTTTTCCATCAAAAAATACAGTAAATCCAGATCCCCAAGCCCCCTTAGACAGTTATACAGCTCAGGATCTCTTTGGCTCAACTTTCTGGAGGTATAAATTGCCCTGGACTGAAAAGCGCCAATAGACAGCAGTGTAGAAAACGAGAACCCAATCAGCATTTTTGCAATCATCCTGTCCGCAAACATTGGCCCTATGTTTCCCAAAATCATTCGATTTGTGATGACACTACCTGCCAGAAATGTTACTTCCGGTGCTTTTTAGTTTATCGACATCGATTTTATCGAGATATCTATCAATGATGATATTTGCTATTTTTTTGATGCTTTCCCGATTGGCATACCCGTTTTTTACCAGCCTGACACATCGCTCTCCGTCGAAACGATTTGCAGACCTGTTGTCGGTATCAAGAAAGCTGCGGCCCAGGTAAAACAAATCAACAGATCGGAAGAGCGGTTCAGCAGGAAT
>DOOK01000052.1 GCA_003512805.1 Erwinia sp.
GGAGA
The DNA here is from genome assembly GCA_003512805.1 of Erwinia sp. Taxonomy (GTDB): domain Bacteria; phylum Pseudomonadota; class Gammaproteobacteria; order Enterobacterales; family Enterobacteriaceae; genus Erwinia. Next base: position 6 of record DOOK01000052.1, read on the forward strand.
TCATCAGCTACGAAGCGCTGATGCGTTGGCACCATCCGAAACAGGGGCTGATTATGCCGCTGGACTTTATTCCCGTAGCGGAAGAAACCGGGCTGATCCACTCGCTGGGCGCTTTCGCGCTGTACGAAGCCTGCCGGGAAGCGGTGAAATGGCCTGCTCATCAGAGCGTAGCGGTCAACCTTTCACCGTTACAGTTTAAAAACAGCTCGCTGGTGTCGGTAGTGGAAGCGGCGCTGAAGGATTCCGGCCTGGCACCGCACCGGCTGGAGGTAGAAATAACGGAGTCGGTGCTGCTGGACAACACGTTGGTCAATATTCGAATCCTGCAAAAGTTGAAAAAACTGGGCGTGCGCATCGCGCTGGATGACTTTGGCACCGGTTACTCTTCGCTCAGCTATCTGCGCTCTTTCCCGTTCGATAAAATTAAAATCGATAAGTCGTTTATCAACGATATGAAAGAAAGTCGTGAGGCGCTGGCAATTATCCGCGCGATTACCGGCATGAGCCGCAGCCTGGATATCCAGATCACCGCGGAAGGCGTGGAGAGCAGCGAGCAGTTCGAGCAGCTGAAAATCGAAGGCTGTACGCTGTTTCAGGGTTACTATTTTGGCCGGCCCCAGCCGTCGGAAACGCGTTTAAAACTGTTCGACCTGGATGAAAAACGCCCCGCGCCCGTTCAGTCTTAGCGGGTTCTCCTGTAACGGATAGCGTCATGAATAAAGCCCGCCGCGCGGCGGGCGTTCACGACTGCTTTTTATTTTTTCGGCCCGTGCGCCGATTTTTTACATCCTTCGCTTCATTGTTAATGAAATTGTGCCATTTTGTTTATTTACGCTAATTTTTTCCGCAGATTCCTGTTAAAATCCACAAATTGTTACCGGTAACATTGATTCAGATCACCTTAACGACCGATTTTTATAAAAAAACAGGTTAGCGGGTCGCCCCTCATGGATGCTTAAAGCCGAAAACCAGGCCATTTTTAAAAGGCAATGTCATGTCAAAAGAAACGATCGGAAGTTCCCGCAGGGATTTTCTGCTGAGAACCATTACGCTTGCGCCCGCCGTGGCGATTGGCAGTACGGGCCTGGGGGCGTTAACCGCGCCTGCGGCCATAGCCGCACCCGAGCCAGCCGGGCCGCAAAACGCCCGTGATTACCAGCCCACCTGGTTTACCCCGGAAGAACACGCTTTTATTAAGGCAGCCGTGGCGCGCCTGATCCCCGCCGATGAGCGCGGTCCTGGCGCACTGGAAGCGGGCGTGCCCGAGTATATCGATCGGCAAATGAATACGCCTTACGCGACCGGCTCCAACTGGTATATGCAGGGGCCTTTCCATCCCGATGCCGATAAAGCGCTGGGCTATCAGTATCCGCTGGTACCGCGTGATATTTACCGCCTTGGCCTGGCCGACGCGGATGCCTTTGCCAAAGCACAGCATGGCAAAGTCTTTGCCGACCTGAGCCACGACCAGCAGGACGCGCTGCTGCAGGCTTTTGAAGCCGGCAAAGCCGAATTCAAACAGGTTCCTTCAAAGGTTTTCTTCTCTTTCCTGCTACAGAACACACGCGAAGGTTTCTTCAGCGACCCTGTTCACGGCGGCAACCAGAATATGGTCGGCTGGAAGCTGATCGGTTTTCCTGGCGCGCGCGCAGATTTTATGGACTGGGTTGAGCGGGGCGAACGCTATCCGTTCCCGCCGGTGTCGATTCGTGGGGAAAGAGCATAAGCATGGCAAACGTAATGAAAAAAGTAGATGCGGTGATCGTGGGCTTCGGCTGGGCAGGATCGATCATGGCCAAAGAGCTGACCGAAGCAGGCCTGAACGTCGTTGCCCTGGAGCGCGGTCCGCATCGGGATACCTATCCTGACGGTGCCTATCCGCAGGTGATCGATGAGCTGACCTATAACGTCCGTAAAAAGCTGTTCCAGGATCTTTCCAAAAGCACCGTGACCATTCGTCATAATTCGGCGCAAACCGCACAGCCTTATCGCCAGCTTGCCGCATTTTTACCCGGTACCGGTACCGGTGGCGCGGGTCTGCACTGGTCAGGCGTGCATTTCCGCGTCGATCCGGTCGAGCTGCGGTTGCGCAGCCACTATGAAGAGCGCTACGGCAAAAAGTTTATTCCTGAAGGGATGACCATTCAGGATTTTGGCGTCACCTATGACGAACTGGAGCCGTTTTTCGATAAGGCCGAAAAAGTGTTCGGTACTTCCGGTTCCGAATGGCGCGTTAAGGGCAAAGTGGTCGGTGAGCAAGGCCGCGGCAACCCGTTCGCGCCCGATCGCTCCGATAAGTTCCCGCTGCCCGCGCAGAAGCGAACTTTCTCCGCACAGCTGTTTGCACAGGCCGCTGAATCCATCGGCTATCACCCTTACGATCTGCCTTCTGCCAATACTTCTGGCCCGTATACCAATACCTACGGTGCGCAAATGGGGCCGTGCAACTTCTGCGGTTATTGCAGCGGCTACGCCTGCTATATGTATTCCAAAGCGTCGCCAAACGTTAACGTCCTGCCTGCACTGCGTCAGGAAGCAAAATTCGAGCTGCGTGAGAACGCCAACGTGCTGCGCGTTAACCTGACGGACGACAAAAAGCGCGCCACTGGCGTGACCTATGTTGATGCGCTGGGCCGTCAGATTGAGCAGCCGGCTGACCTGGTCATCCTGTCCGCTTTCCAGTTCCATAACGTGCATCTGATGCTGTTATCCGGCATTGGCAAGCCTTACGATCCGGTCACCAACGAGGGAACAGTAGGCCGTAACTTCGCCTATCAGAATATCTCCACCATCAAGGCCTTCTTTGATAAAGACGTCTTTACCAACAACTTTATCGGCGCGGGTGGCGCGGGCGTGGGTGTGGATGACTTCAATGCGGATAACTTCGACCACGGTAAATATGGCTTTGTCGGCGGCTCGCCGTTCTGGGTTAACCAGGCGGGCGTGAAGCCTGTTTCTGGCCTGCCGACACCGCCAGGTACGCCCACGTGGGGCAGCCAGTGGAAAGCAGCGGTCGCCGACCACTATACGCATCATGTCTCTATGGACGCACACGGCGCGCATCAGTCCTATCGCAACAACTATCTGGATCTGGATCCGAACTACAAGGATGCCTTCGGCCAGCCGCTGCTGCGTATGACGTTTGACTGGCAGGAAAACGACATCAAAATGTCGCAGTTTATGCATGGACGGATGCACAAAATCGCCGAGGCGATGAACCCGAAACTGATCAGCGGCACGCCGAAAATGCCGGGTACCCATTTCGATACTACCGTTTATCAGACCACCCATATGAACGGTGGCGCGATCATGGGCGAAGATCCGAAAACCAGCGCGGTTAACCGTTATCTGCAAAGCTGGGACGTGTCGAATGTGTTTGTACCGGGCGCATCCGCCTTCCCGCAAGGGCTGGGCTACAACCCGACCGGCATGGTGGCGGCGTTGACCTACTGGTCGGCGAAAGCGATTCGTGAACAGTACCTGAAAAACCCGGGTCCGTTGGTGCAGGCTTAAGGATGACCATGATGAAAATGCTGATCCCGGCGTTGATGCTGGGTATGACGACCTTTGTTGCGGCGGCGGAGGATAACGGCGCCGATCTGATCAAGCGCGGCGAATATCTGGCGCGCGCGGGCGACTGTGTGGCCTGCCATACCAAAATGGGCGGCGACTCGTTTGCGGGTGGACTGGCGATGGCGACGCCTATTGGCAAGATTTACTCCACCAATATCACCCCCGATAAAAAAACCGGCATTGGCGACTACAGCTACGACGACTTCCAGAAAGCGGTGCGCCACGGCATAGCGAAAAATGGCGACACGCTCTATCCGGCGATGCCTTACCCTTCCTATGCTGTCGTCAGTGATGATGATATGCACGCGCTTTACGCCTACTTTATGCATGGCGTAAAGCCGGTCGAGGCAGAAAATCGGAAAAGCGATATCCCCTGGCCGCTGTCGATGCGCTGGCCATTGTCGATCTGGCGTGGCATTTTTGCGCCGGACGTAAAGGCTTTCCAGCCGATTAAAGGACAGGACGCCGTGCTGGCTCGCGGTCAGTATCTGGTCGAAGGTTTGGGCCACTGTGGCGCCTGCCATACGCCACGCAGCCTGACCATGCAGGAAAAAGCGTTGAACGACAGTGAAGGCAGCGATTATCTCTCCGGCAGCAGCTCGCCGATTGATGGCTATACTGCCAACAACCTGCGCGGTGACAGCCGTGACGGGCTGGGCCGCTGGAGTGAAGACGATCTGACGCAGTTCCTGCGCTATGGCCGTAACGATCATACGGCGGCTTTTGGCGGCATGACCGAAGTGGTGCAGCACAGCTTGCAGCATCTGAGCGACAGCGATATCACCGCCATTGCACGCTATTTGAAATCTCTGGGCGCCAAAGATCTGAATCAGGTCGGCTTTACGGCAGATGACAACGTAGCGAAGGCGCTGTGGAAAGGGGATGACAGCAAGCCGGGCGCGTCGGTGTATGTTGATAGCTGCGCCGCCTGCCATAAAACAGACGGTAGCGGCTATAAGCGTTTCTTCCCGCAGCTTAGCGGTAACCCAGTGGTACTGGCGGCGGATCCCACCTCGCTTATTCATATCGTGCTGAGCGGCGCGACGCTGCCTGGCGTAAAGGGCGCGCCTTCTGCTATTACCATGCCCGCCTTCGGCTGGCGTCTGAACGACCAGCAGGTGGCCGACGTGGTGAACTTTATCCGCACCAGCTGGGGTAATACGGCCAAAGAACAGGTCAGTGCCAGCGACGTGGCGAAAGTGCGTAAAAACGAGGCCGAACAGCAGGGCAGCGTGGATATTGAGAAGCTGATTGAAGTGAAATAAACAGCTTTGAATTGCAAAAACGGCCAGAAAACTGGCCGTTTTTTTTTGCCGTGTTAATTGTCATGGCGGGTCTTACTTTTTTTAGCGCGCTATTCTGGGGTTTACCCATTATTTCCGAAAAAATTCCTTCTTTACTTTGTGAGTCCTGGAAAGGGCAGAGTATTATTAATTTCGTAACGGAATAGTTTCCCTGGTGTCGGCATTAACTAAATCAACTGCTTATTTATAATTTATTTCCGTATAATAAAGACGAACCTGCATTAAATACCACGGTAGAAAATCCTCTTGAATTTTTATCGCCGAAAGAGTAATTGATGCGGACTGAATGTTAGTTTACGACGGGAGTAATAATGAAAATCATTGTCACAGACAATCCTGCTTTGCAGGATGAAGAGTTCGTGATTGATAATTTGTGGAAACATAACAGCCAGTTTGATGAGGTGGATATTACGCCACTTTTTCTTACGCTGCGAAACGAGCAAAACCATATCCTTGGCGGCCTGGTGGCGCGTACATGGTGGCAGGGATTAGAGGTGCAGTATCTCTGGGTTGGCGAAGATGCGCGCGGTCAGGGTAAGGGTCGGGAGCTGATGTTAAAGGCGGAAGAGGTCGCCAGAGATCGTGGCTGTCGCATGGCCTACGTGGACACCTTCGATTTCCAGGCAAAGGGCTTTTACGAGAAGCTGGGCTACAGCGTCTATGGCAACATGGAAGGTTACCTGGGCAAACATACGCGATTCTATCTACAGAAAATATTCGCATAACACGGAATCCGCCATGTCGTCCGCTAAGGCAAACTTCGGCGATTTTCGAAGCTTTATCAGCATGATGGAGCATCTTAACGAGCCATGGGGCATTAAAGACCGTCAATCCAGACACCTTTATATGAACAAGGCCGCTTATCTGTATACCCATACGCCTTTGTCATTCACGATTGAAGGTGCTTATGATAATGAGTTTCCGGCCAGTTGGGCGGAATGTTCGGAGACATTACAGGAGCACGATCGCCGTACGGAAGCGCGTCTGGAAAGAGTGGCGGTTATTGAAACGCATTACTGGTATGGCCGAAAAACGCTTTCGCCTTACGTCAGCGAAAAATTGCCCGTATTCGATGAAAAGGGGAACTGTATCGGCACTATCTGGAATGCCAGACCGTTGGAAACGCTGACGCCTTTAAAGTTTATTAACCAGAAAAAGCCTGGTGTGTTGACGACCGTGATTGAAAATACATTATTTACGCCGTCCGAGCTGGATATTATCTTCCTGATGTTACAGCGGCATACGGCGAAAGAGATCGCGACTATTTTTAACGTCAGTGCAAAAACAATTGAAAATCGGGTCTATACGATATATCAGAAAGCCGATGTGCATTCTCTGAAGCAATTTGAAGAATATTGTATCGCCCATGGACTGGAAAACTATATCCCTGCCCGTTTGATGAAGAAAGGGATTAACTTTATTTAATACGGAATAAGCCATCATGCAAATCAATGACTTTCCTTTGGAGCGCGTGCCCCAGCACAGCCGCGTCTCTTTTTTGAGCGTTGCTATTGTTCATATGGGGATGCTGACCGCCCTGGATCAATTTATGTTAGGTGCGGTGTTGGGCGACAGTATGAACCTGTCAGCAGCGCTGACCGCTATTGTGGCAGGCAGTCTGTTATTTGGTTTGATTACGTTTGGTTTTGGCTATATAGGCATGAAAGAAGGCCTTTCCGGCAGCATGCTGGCACGCTGGTGCGGCTTTGGCCGAACAGGATCTGCCCTGATCGGTATCGTGGTTGCAATCAGTTTATTGGGCTGGTTCGGTATACAGAATGCGATTTTTGCTAAATCGCTAAGCGCCGCGTTTCCCGATACGCTTAGCTTCCAAACGGCAGCGGCGCTATCCGGCCTGTTTCTTACCGTGCTGGTGGCTTTTGGTTTTAAGGCACTGCGTTTTACGGCGCGCATTGCCGTGCCGGTTTTTGTCACGCTAATCGCCTGGATCGCCTGGCAAACGCTGGCCACTGACCATGTGCAAGCGATGACCGTTGCGTCACCAGGCAAAGCGATTCTGTCGGTAAACGCAGGCATCACGCTGGTGGTGGGCGGTGCCATTCTTGCCAGTCTGATGACGCCCGACCTGACGCGTTATGCCCGCAAAGGCAGCCACGTCTTTGGCGTAACGCTGGCAACCATCCTCCTGGGTGAGTTTATTATCAATGGGTTGGCAATCTTTATTGCACGTAAGCTGAATACCGGCGATGTCATGTCTATCATCACACTTGCTTCCGGTACGGCAGGGCTGTTTGCCGTTATTTTTTCGACGCTCAGGGTCAATGACCTTAATCTTTACTCCTCGGCGCTTGGCGTGATCAACGCTGTAGAAAGCCTGAGCGGAATGAAATTACAGTATCGTCCCGTTACGCTGGCGTTAGGTGTACTGGGTACCACGCTGTCGGTATTAGGCATTTTGGATCACTTTGTCGATTTCCTGAATTTGCTCGGCGTCATTGTGCCGCCAGCGTTGGGTGTGATGCTGACAGAATATTTTCTGCTGAGGAAATATTGTCTGGCACTACAGTCTTCTCGTCGCGACGGCAGTTTGCCCGCGGAAACCGCGTTTACCGGCTGGCCTGCGATCCTCTCTACGCTGCTGGGCGGCTATGTCGGCCTGAATATGACTTGGGGCGTCTCCACCATCAACTCCTTTGTGGCGGCTTGCGCGGGCTATCTGCTACTGGAATGGCTGGCGGGAAAACTTGTCCGCCAGTAAGAAAAGCCTGAAATCACGGCGGCAAAGCGCCTTCACGCTGCCTTGCCGTCTCTTCACTGACCGCCGCTCTCCGTGCTGCTTCTCCGCTCCTGTCCCCTGGTTTATGGTGCGTTTTCATGTCGTAAGTTTTTAACTACTAACACGTTAATTTCTGACAATTAAGCGCCAGATCTCCCTCGCCTGCTACACTTTCTTCGAGCTTATACTTCAGCACGTACCTCAAACGAAGGAGATGTTATGCAACTTTCGCCTTATTTATATTTTTCGGGAAACTGTGAAGAAGCTATCGCTTTTTATCAGCAGGCTACGGGCGCCGAGCTGGCAGTTAAGATGACCTGGGGTGACGTGCCTGCAGACAAAAAACAGCAGCCGCAGAAGCAGAACAGCCCAAGCGCGGAGCAGCCTGCAGATGATAAAATCATACATGCGCTGCTGCACATTGGCGACGGCGAACTGCAAATGAGCGACAGCGTGGAAGCGGTTAACTACAATGGTTTTGCCGTTAGCCTGTCGAGCAACGATCCTGCCGAAGGCAAACGCTGGTTCGATAATTTGTCTGCTGGCGGCAAAGTGACGCTGGAATGGGAAGAAACATTCTGGGCAGCCGGTTTCGGCACGCTAATTGATAAATTCGGTGTGCCATGGCGCATCAACGTTAACAAACCCGAGACTAACTGATTCTTAGCCGATCCAGCGTGGCAAGCAGCGCGTCGACTTTCGGCAGCAGCTGCTTCCTGCGAGGCCAGACAATAAACAGCGGTAGTCCCTCTACCGCCAGTTCTGGCAGGATCGGTACCAGTGCACCGCTGGCTAACTCTTTTTCCAGTAGCCAGGTCGCCATTTGCGCCACGCCCAGCCCGGCTACCACGGCGGCGACCTGAGCTTCACCATCCCCCAGAGCCATACGATAAGACAACGTTCGCGCCAGCGTCCGTCCATCCGGCGAGCGAATAAGCCACGGGCTGGTACTGCCGTCTACGCGCTCGTAAACAATTGCCCGTCTTTCGGTCAGCGTCTGCAAAGAGTCAGGCGTGCCGTGCTGCGCCAGATAGTCTGGCGAAGCGCAGAAGATCAGCTTTTCATTACCCAAAAAACGGTAGCCCAGCGAGGGCGGAAAATCGATTGATCCCCCGATACGTACCGCGATATCCACGCCTTCTTCAAACAGATCGACAAAGCGATCGGAAAAAGACAGCGCGATCTGCATTTCCGGATTTTCCTGGCAAAACGCGTTAATTAGCGGCATGACCCGCATCCGGCCAAACGTGTTGGGCACGGCCATCCGTAACCGACCAACCGGAATGATACGCTGAGCCGCCAGCACCGATTCCGCTTCCGCCAGCTCGCCAAGCACCCGCGTACAGGTCTCATAAAAGGCCTGGCCGGCATCCGTCAGCGCCAGCCGTCGTGTGGTACGTTCAAACAGCCGCGAGCCCAGCCGCGACTCCAGTCTGGCGACGCTTTTGCTGACCGCCGAGCTGGTCAGGTGCAGGGCATCCGCAGCGGCGGTAAAGCTGCCGCGTTCTACGCTGACCACAAACGGGGTGATGTCTTTAAGGCGATCTCTGCTGACCATGATTAATGACTCATATTCTCAAATAATATGAATTTATACCTCTAATAAGATTTTAATTCTCTATTAAGCTTATCGGAACAGCAATCAGGAGGGAATTTTATGCAACAACGCGCACTTATAGTCGGCGTCAGCGGTGTTATCGGTACCGCACTGGCAGAGCAACTGACCGGCGAAGGTTGGGAAGTTTACGGTCTTTCTCGTGGACGTACTGCGGTTCCGTCAGGCTGCACCGCATTAACTGCCGATCTGACCGACTCAGAATCCGTTAAAAAAGCGCTGGCTGACGTGAAGGTGGATAAAGTCTTTTTCAGCGTTTGGGCACGCCAGGCAAATGAAAAAGAAAATATCCGCGTAAACGGCGCGATGGTACGTAACGTGATTGACGCGTTAGGTGACGGCCTGAAAGGCGGCCACGTGGCGTTGGTCACAGGGCTTAAGCACTATCTGGGGCCATTTGATGCCTATGGCAAAGGCGCCGTCCCGATGACGCCGTTCCGTGAGGAGCAGGGCCGACAGCCGGTCGATAACTTTTACTACGCACAGGAAGATGAAGTCTTTGCGGGCGCGAAAAAGTATGGCTTCACCTGGAGCGTGCACCGCCCGCATACCATTATCGGTTTTGCATTGGGCAATGCCATGAACATGGGCCAGACGCTCGCCGTCTACGCCAGCCTCTGCAAGCAGAGCGGCCAGCCATTTGTTTTCCCTGGCTCAAAAGCACAGTGGGAAGGCGTGACGGATATGACCAGCGCCAGCGTGCTGGCACAGCAGCTGGAATGGGCTGCTACCACACCGTCGGCACAGAATGAAGATTACAACGTGGTCAACGGTGACGTGTTCCGATGGAAATGGATGTGGGGTCAGATTGCCGACTATTTCGGTGTGGAAGCTGCCCCTTATCCGGATGAAATGCAGCCGCTGGAAGGACGCATGGAGGCGGCGGCAGAGCAGTGGAAAGCGATCGCGCAGCAGTTCGATCTCAAGGAAGCGGATATCAGCCGGCTGGTGTCCTGGTGGCATACCGATGCTGACCTGGGGCGCCCGATGGAGGTCTTTACCGACGTCAGCAAAAGCCGCAAGGCGGGTTTTACCGGCTATCAGTCCACGCGTGACGCTTTTTATGCGCTGTTTGACAAGCTAAAGGCAGAAAAACTCATTCCTGCCTGATGCTTCAGGCGCCGTGCGTAACAGCCGTTACGCACGGCGCGGCAGGCTGCTGGTATTCCTGTCGTAACATGCCATAGAGCGCACAGTCCCAGCGTTCCTCACCTACCACCACGCCCTGTCTCTGGACACCTTCCCGCACAAACCCCAGTTTTTCATAGGTGCGTATCGCTGCCTGATTAAAGGTATATACCCGCAGCTCAATACGTTCGATAGCTTCCTGCTGGAAAACCGTTGGAATCAGCTGCCGCAGCATGCTTTCTGCCAAATTCTGCCCCCGCATCGCTGGGTTAACCGCCACGCGACAGAGGCAGGCCAGATGATTATTCCAGTCAAACCCCACTTGCGCCACGGCGGCCAGCTCGCCTTCGTGCCTGCCGGCAAAGGTCAGCAGGCTTGCCGGTTTCTGGCTGGCGGAATCGAGCAGGGTGGCGAGAAAAGCCTCCTCCAGCGGCCAGGCGACGTCGGGCCCGGCCCATTGCGTTACGTCGGCTTGCGAGGTAAACCATTGGCTTAATACAGGCCGGTCTTGTTCGGTGAAAAAGGTCATTTGCATAGGGTGCTCACGCAGGCTAAAAGAATGAGTGGTGTAGATCCGTGAAAAGTTCATCTCGCTGATACGGCAGCACTCCACGGCCTGCACCAGCAACAATTGTTTCCTGAGGGAAACAATAGCGCTAATGCCTGCAGGACTGTTGCGAAAAAAAACGCCTGCGTTAGGATGAAGTTATCCGGGCAGGCCGTAAAAGCGCTGACCCCAACATAACTCTTATACTGGCAGGTGCACTCATGAGCAATAAAACTATTCACTGGAACGGCGGCTTACAGCCGGAAGCGGTCAATATCCTGTCTGCCGATGGCGGCATGATTGTTTGCCCAACCAAGGTCGGTTACATCATTATGACCTCCGACGCGAAGGGCCTGGAGCGCAAGTTTGATGCCAAGCAGCGCAACCGCAACAAGCCGGGCGTGGTGCTGTGCGGTTCGCTGGCACAGCTGAAAGAGCTGGCACAGCTGAACCCGGAAATCGAAGCGCTGTATCAACAGCACTGGGATAAAGACGTGCTGCTGGGCTGCATCCTGCCGTGGAAAGAAGAGGCCGTAGCGCGTATCCCGGAAGATGGCTCAAAAGAGCTGATGATGGATCGCCGTCAGACCAGCTGCTTCGTCATTAAATTTGGCGTGCCCGGCGAAAACCTGGCAAAAGAGCTGTGGGAAAATCACGGTAAATTCTCCTTCGCCAGTTCGGCTAACCCATCAGGTAAGGGCAACCG
>DOOK01000050.1 GCA_003512805.1 Erwinia sp.
CCAGACGGCAGTTGCGGAACAGCTTGCGCATCTGCTCCGGCGTGGCGTTGGTGGTGACGTCGAAGTCTTTCGGTTTTTTGCCCAGCAGTAAATCGCGGACGCCGCCACCGACAAGGTAAGCCTCATAGCCCGCTTTATTCAGTCGGTACAATACCTTGAGGGCATTTTCACTGATGTCTTTACGCGAGATAGCGTGCCCGTCACGCGGGATCACGGTCATCTTAGGCGCTACTGGCACCTCGGCTGGCGCCTCGCCTTCGCGGTTCAAAACTTTTCGGCAAAAATTAGCAACTCGGGTAAAAATGGGACACCTCGATAGTGACGTTATAGCTGGGCGATAAAAAACAGCGGCTAATCATAGCTCAGTGTGGCGCGTTTGAGAATGATCATCTCGCTTCGTTCTGGTTTTCAGGCCAGAGCACGCGCGCGTATTCACTTTATACTAACCATTCTGCAACAGTATATTCTGGCGCGGTATGCGGGCCAGATCCCAGGCCGCAACCGCTTTTTCCAGCAGGACAGACAGCGTTTCATCGCGCCATCCATCACTCACCGGCTGACCTAAAAAACGCAGCGCCTGCACCAGCACGGGCCGCGGATCGCCTTCCGGCAGCGGCGGCGCATGATTTTGTTTGGAAAGCTTATTGCCATCGGCGCTGACCGCCAGCGGCAGATGCAGATAGGCGGGCACCGGCCAGCCAAGACGCTGATACAGCACAATCTGCCGTACCGTCGGTTCAATCAGGTCAGCGCCTCTGACCACGTCCGTGACGCCCTGAAAATGGTCGTCTGTCACTACGGCGAGATTATAGGCAAACAGACCGTCCCGGCGATGAATAATAAAATCTTCCCGAGCCAACGCGGGATCGGCAATCACTTCACCACGCAATGTATCGGTGAAACCCTCGACAGGGCGATCGACGCGCAGCCGTAATGCGGCATTGGCCGGGCCGCGATGGCGCGTCCGGCAGTAGCCATCGTAAAGGCCGCCGATTTGTCTGATACGGCTACGCGTGCAGGTACAGTAATAGCTGTGGCCCTGCTGATTCAGCCAGGCGAGCACTTCACGATAGGCTTCATGACGCTGTGACTGCCAGAGCACCTCGCCGTCCCAGTGCAGGCCATAGTGCTCCAGCTGCTGAAGAATACGCCGCGCCGCGCCGGGCACTTCGCGAGGCGGATCGATATCTTCAATGCGCACCAGCCATTTGCCCTGCTGTGCCCGTGCCTGTAAATAGCTGCCAAGCGCGGCAATCAGCGAGCCGAAATGGAGTTCACCGGAAGGAGAGGGGGCGAAGCGCCCGATACGGGATGACATCGTAGAAGAGACAGGCAGTGAAGCAGATGCCTCACTGCACAATCCATTAGCCATTAACCGGCCATTTGTTTTTCGCGGATTTCCGCCAGCGTTTTACAGTCGATGCAAAGATCGGCGGTAGGACGTGCTTCAAGGCGACGGATACCGATTTCAACGCCACAGGAGTCGCAGTAGCCGAAATCGTCATCTTCTACTTTCTTCAGCGTCTTCTCGATCTTTTTAATCAGTTTGCGCTCGCGGTCACGGTTACGCAGCTCAAGACTGAATTCTTCTTCCTGTGCGGCCCGGTCAACCGGATCGGGGAAGTTGGCGGCTTCATCTTGCATATGCGTGACGGTGCGATCAACTTCATCCCGAAGCTGGTTACGCCAGGCTTCAAGGATCTTCTTGAAATGCGCCAGCTGGGCTTCATTCATGTACTCTTCGCCCGGCTTCTCCTGATAAGGTTCCACACCAGCGATGGCGAGAATACTCAGGGACGAGGTTTTACGGTTTTGCCCTTCTTGCATGTTGTTTCTCCTGGATAACACGCACTATCGATCCCCAGAGGGGATAAAAACAGGTCGCTATAAATAGCAGAAGCGATCAAGGTTGGCAATTATTCCTGAACATCCCTTGACAAGGCTGTGAGGAAAAGCGTAACTGACGCGACATAAGACCCTTCATATAACAGTTAATTGCGCCGGCATTACGGGTTCACAATCAATTTCCTCTCTACGACCAGACCTTCAGGCGAGAGACTCGCTTTACAGGCAAGCACCTCAACCCCGCTTGCGCGAGCCTGAACCATGAGTTCTGCGTAGCGTGCATCAATATGATGCGCCGGGGTGACGTCCTCAATCCCCGAATGCAGAACGACAAATAAAAGCACCGCACGTTCACCGTTTTCCGCCATCTTCGCCAGCTCGCGGAGATGCTTTTGGCCACGCTCGGTAACCGCATCCGGAAAGTAGCCCTTACCCTGTTGTAAAAGCGTCACGGATTTGACTTCAATATAGCAGTTAGCGCGGCCCTCTGCTTTTAACAGGAAATCAATCCGGCTTTTTTCGGCGCCATATTTCACCTCACTCCGTAAATCGGTATAACCGGATAATTCCGGAATCAATCCGGCCAGCAACGCTTCTTTTGCCAGCCCGTTAGCGCGCAGCGTATTGACGCAAATCCAGTGTCCCTGCTGCGTTTGCGTCAGCTCCCAGCTGTGTGGGTATTTTCTGGTCAGGCTGTCTGACGTGGAGTACCACACCGTATCGCCCGGCGTCGCACAGCCGGTCATCGCGCCGGTATTGGCGCAGTGCAGCGTGAGTTCGGTGCCCTCTGGCGTAATGACATCGGCCAAAAAACGCTTATAACGTTTGACCAGCGTGGCCTGGCGCAGCGGAGGATAAAAATTCATAAACTTTCCTGTTGCAGTGCCCAGCTTGCCAGCTCCCGGTAACGCGTGCGGCCCTGACTGAACAGCGATTCAAAAAGCGCAAAACGCTCCACGCGACACTGCCAGCTAAAATTACGCGGCGGCAGCGCTACCGGTTGCAGAGCATTACGGAACAATGTGACATGCGGATGAAAGGGCAGCGGACTTTGATAACAGCCGCTGCGTGCGGCCTGCGAGCGTAGCAGTCCGGCCAGCTGCAGTAACCCGCGCGGCGCCTGCTTCGGCCCCAGCCAGACCACGCCCGAGCGCGGCCAGTGCCCGGCATCGTCCAGCGTCAGGGTAAACGGGGCCTGCCTGATGCGGCCAGCCATCTGCTGCAGCGCCCGCTGCTTTTCCGGCCCGACGTCACCCAGAAAGGCCAGGGTAAGGTGCAGGTTAGCGGCCGCTACCGGTCGGCCTGTCTCTTCTGCAAATGTCGCGGCGCGCCACGTTATCACGCTCTGGCAGCTACTGGCCGGCAGCGCGATGCCGAAAAACAGTCTTTTTTGCGGGTTCATGGTGCTCTCCGGTATTCCAGAAGCAGGAATGCTACAATGCCTGGCAATTTAAGGCCAGGAGCAGAGACGTGAGTTCATTACCAGTCAGCGCTGTCTTACCCGAGCTGTTAGTGGCCCTGCGGGATGCTCCGCAGGTGCTGCTGGCGGCACCGACGGGCGCGGGAAAATCAACATGGCTGCCGCTGCAGCTTCTTCAACAGTTCAGCGGACGTATCCTGCTGCTGGAGCCGCGCAGGCTGGCGGCGCGCAACGTGGCTCAGCGGCTGGCGGAGCTGCTCGGAGAAGAGCCGGGCCAGACCGTGGGCTATAGAATGCGGGCGGAAAGCCGAAGCGGGCCGACCACGCGGCTGGAAGTGATCACGGAAGGCATCCTGACGCGGATGTTGCAGCACGACCCTATGCTGGAAGGCGTCTCGCTGGTGATCCTTGATGAGTTTCACGAACGCAGCCTGCAGGCCGATCTGGCGCTGGCGCTGCTGCTGGACGTGCAGCAGGGGCTACGCGAGGATCTGAAAATCCTGCTGATGTCGGCCACGCTGGACAATACACGCCTGCAGGCGATGCTGCCGGATGCCCCCTCGATCTGTTCGGAAGGCCGATCGTTCCCCGTTGAGCGTCGCTATGCGTCCCTCTCTGCCAGCCACCGGTTTGAAGAGGCAGTGGCTCGTCAGGTCAGCGATCTGCTGCGTGAAGAGGCCGGGTCGCTGCTGCTGTTTCTGCCCGGCGTGGCCGAAATCCAGCGGGTGCAGACCCAGCTCGCTTCTTTAGTTGCCAGCGATAGATCGGAAGAGCG
>DOOK01000053.1:0-696 GCA_003512805.1 Erwinia sp.
GATGTCGCTTTAGCGATCCCTAATAATCCCGTTGATGAAGTGCCGTTGGGCAACGATGACAGCGAGAATCAGGAAGTAAGCCGCTGGGGCGAGCCGCGCAAGTATGATTTTGCAGTGCGCGACCACGTTGAGTTGGGTGAGATGGCTGCCGGTCTGGATTTTGCCGCTGCGGCTAAACTGACCGGCTCGCGCTTTGTAGTGATGAAGGGGCAAATTGCACTGATGCATCGTGCGCTCAGCCAGTTTATGCTGGATTTGCACACCGAGCAGCATGGTTACCTTGAAACTTACGTTCCTTACCTGGTCAATCATGCCACGCTTTACGGCACGGGCCAGCTGCCAAAGTTTGGCGAAGATCTTTTCCATACTCGTCCACTGGATGAAGAAGCTTCATCCAGCGACTATGCGCTGATCCCTACGGCGGAAGTGCCGCTGACCAACCTGGTGCGCGATGAAATTCTGGAAGAAGAATCGCTGCCGTTGAAACTGACTGCGCATACGCCTTGTTTCCGCTCTGAAGCCGGTGCCTATGGACGTGATACGCGTGGACTTATCCGTATGCACCAGTTCGACAAGGTGGAAATGGTGCAGATCACGCGTCCGGAAGATTCCATGCAGGCGCTTGAAGAGCTGGTTGGCCACGCAGAGAAGGTGCTGCAACTGCTGGCGCTGCCTTACCGCAAGGTGCTGCTGTGC
>DOOK01000053.1:855-10306 GCA_003512805.1 Erwinia sp.
CCGCAAGGTGCTGCTGTGCACGGGTGATATGGGCTTTGGTTCGTGCAAGACCTACGATCTGGAAGTCTGGCTCCCCGCGCAGGACACCTACCGCGAAATCTCTTCCTGCTCTAATATGGGCGATTTCCAGGCTCGCCGTATGCAGGCGCGCTGCCGCAGCAAAACGGAGAAAAAACCGCGTCTGGTGCATACGCTGAATGGCTCTGGTCTGGCGGTTGGCCGTACGCTGGTTGCCGTACTGGAAAATTATCAGCAGGCAGATGGCCGGATTCAGGTGCCGGAAGTGCTGCGTCCCTATATGAAAGGCCTTGAGTTCATCGGTTAATCTTTAGGGTGACTAAAAAAACCTGCGGGTCATGCCTGCAGGTTTTTTTTTGCCTGCAGCCTGGTTGGCAGCCCCTGATTATCTAACAATAAATATCATCGACAGAGAAAAGCGTCACTTGAAATTATATGCTATTTTTCAATAAGATAACTTGTCTTTGGCTGCTTTTTAATCGGAGCTTATCTCAAGGCAGATAAAAAATTTAAATTACCGCTCGGCAAATTGTGCGGTGGCCTGAACTGGCCCGTTGACAATAATCCGGCCGGTGGCATTATGCGCGCAAAATCTTCCTTTATTTTGGTCATTTCTGACTATGTCTACCTGGTCCCGTCCCGTTATTGTGCTGCTCTGCGGCCTGCTGCTGCTGACGATTGCTATCGCCGTGCTCAACACTCTGGTACCGCTCTGGCTTACTCATGACGCTCTGCCTACCTGGCAGGTCGGCACCGTCAGCTCCGCTTACTTTACGGGAAACCTGATCGGCACCCTGATAGCGGGCTGGCTGATCAAGCGCCTGGGCTTTAATCGTGCTTACTATATTGCTACTGCGCTGTTTGCCCTGGCTACGGCTTCACTGGGTTTTGAACAGGGTTTTTGGGCATGGTCCGCCTGGCGTTTTGTTGCGGGCATCGGCTGCGCCCTGATTTGGGTTGTGGTTGAAAGTGCCTTGCTCTGCAGCGGCACTTTGCGCAATCGCGGCCAGCTGCTGGCAGCCTATATGATTGTTTATTATATAGCGACGGTGATTGGTCAGCTGTTGGTCAGCAAGGTGTCAACGGAACTGCTGCATACTCTGCCCTGGGTCACCGGTTTTATCGTGGCGGCTATTTTGCCCCTGGTTTTTACCCGTATTACCGCCAGCGGTGAAGGCGAAGAGGCCCCAGCCGGACGCATGTGGTCTATGCTGCGTCGGCGTAGTGCGCGACTGGGCATCAACGGCTGCATTATTTCCGGCATCCTGTTAGGGTCGCTGTATGGACTGATGCCGCTTTATCTTTCTCATCAGGGAATGGATGACTCTGCCGTCGGCTACTGGATGGCGCTGTTGGTCAGTGCCGGTATTATCGGGCAGTGGCCGGTAGGGCGCCTGGCCGATCGCTATGGACGCTTGCTGGTGCTGCGCGTGCTGGTATTTGGCGTTATTTTGGGCGCGGTAGCGATGCTCAGCAATGCTGCTATGGCACCCGCGCTCTTTGTCCTCGGCTGTTCAGGCTTTACGCTTTATCCTGTCGCTATGTCATGGGCCTGCGAGAAAGTAGCCCATCACGAACTGGTCGCGATGAATCAGGCATTACTGCTGAGCTATACCACAGGCAGTCTGGCCGGCCCGGCCCTGACTTCAATGCTGATGCAGAGCTATTCTGACCGGGTGCTGTTTGTGATGATTGCGGGGGTAGCGCTGGTTTATCTGATGATGCTGCTGCGCAAAGCCGATCGCCATGCCACGCCGATTGCGCATGCCTGATTAAGGTAAAAAGAGAAACGAGCGGGTAGCCGCTCGTTAGTACATCACTTTATGACCGTATCCTTCCAGAATATGCTTCACTCGCTCCATCGTCTCTTTCTTCGGTGGATGAACACCATCCAGTTTATATTCCTCACCCATTGCCAGCCATTTGTGTTTACCCAGCTCGTGGTAGGGCAATAATTCTATCTTCTCAACGTTGCCCATATCACGGGTAAATTCGCCCAGCCGGTGCGCGGAATCATCATCATCGGAATAGCCCGGCACTACCACATAGCGTATCCAGGTGCGGATATTTTTTTTCGCCAGGTAGCGAGCGAAATCCAGCGTGCGGTGGTTAGAAACGCCGACAAGAATTTGGTGAACATCATCGTTGATTTGCTTGAGATCCAACATGACCAAATCGGTTACTTCCAACAGTTCGTCGATAACCGGATCGTAGCGGCGGACAAAACCGTTGGTATCCAGACAGGTGTTAATGCCTTCAGCATGGCAGGCACGAAACCAGTCGCGAACAAACTCCGCCTGCAAAATAGCTTCCCCGCCTGAGGCAGTCACGCCGCCGCCGGAGGCGTTCATAAAATGACGGTAGGTGACCACTTCTTTCATCAGTTCCTCTACCGTGACTTCTTTACCGCCATGCGTGTCCCAGGTATCCCGGTTATGGCAGTAGAGGCAGCGCATCAGGCAGCCCTGAAAAAAGGTGATAAATCGGATCCCGGGGCCGTCAACGGTCCCGCAGGATTCAAATGAGTGGATACGACCTTTAACTGACATTGCGGTGCATTCTCCATAGTGGCGCCGCTTTAAGCGGCTACGCAGTCTGAAGCTGCGTTAAGTCTGTTTTGCCGGCCCCCTGCTAAGCAGAGGGCCGGCAAAACAGGCTGGGCTCCGGCGAACCGGAGCCCTGAGGTTTACATCGTCTGTGTAAAGGTACGGGTAATGACATCCTGCTGCTGTTCTTTAGTCAGCGAGTTAAAACGCACCGCATAACCCGAAACGCGAATAGTCAGCTGAGGATACTTCTCAGGATTATCCATTGCTTCGAGCAGCATTTCGCGGTTCATTACGTTAACGTTCAGGTGCTGACCCCCTTCAATGCTGGATTCGTGATGGAAGTAACCATCCATCAGTCCGGCAAGGTTGGCTTTACGCACGTCGTCATCTTTACCCAGTGCATTTGGCACGATAGAGAAAGTGTAGGAGATACCGTCTTTAGCGTAGGCAAAAGGCAGTTTTGCCACGGAAGTCAGTGAAGCCACTGCGCCTTTCTGATCGCGACCGTGCATTGGGTTAGCGCCCGGACCGAAAGGTGCACCGGCACGGCGACCGTCTGGCGTGTTACCTGTTTTCTTACCGTACACCACGTTAGAGGTGATGGTCAGCACCGACTGGGTAGGCACCGCGTTGCGGTAAGTCTGCAGCTGCTGAATCTTTTTCATAAAGCGTTCAACAAGGTCACACGCAATATCATCCACACGTGAATCATTATTACCGAACTGCGGATATTCACCCTCAATTTTGAAGTCCACCGCCAGGCCATCTTCATCACGGACAGGTGAAACTTTGGCATATTTGATTGCAGAGAGTGAATCGGCGGCGACCGACAGGCCAGCAATACCACAGGCCATGGTCCGATAGACATCGCGATCGTGCAGGGCCATCAGCGAAGCTTCGTAGCTGTATTTATCGTGCATGTAATGGATGATATTCAGCGCGGTAACGTATTGTTTTGCCAGCCAGTCCATAAAGTGATCCATCCGCTCCATCACTTTTTCATATTCCAGCACATCATCCATCATCGGTGCGTCTTTTGGCCCCACCTGCATTTTGAGTTTTTCATCCACGCCGCCGTTAATAGCGTAAAGCATGGTTTTGGCAAGATTGGCGCGGGCGCCGAAGAACTGCATCTGCTTGCCTACGATCATCGGGCTGACGCAACAGGCGATGGCATAATCATCATTGTTGAAATCAGGACGCATCAGATCGTCATTTTCGTACTGAACGGACGAGGTATCGATGGAAACTTTAGCCGCAAATTTCTTGAAGTTCAGCGGCAGTTTTTCCGACCAAAGGATGGTCATGTTTGGCTCTGGTGAAGGGCCCATGGTGTAAAGAGTATTCAGGAAGCGGAAGCTGTTTTTAGTGACCAGCGTACGGCCGTCAACGCCCATGCCAGCCAGAGATTCCGTTGCCCAGATTGGGTCACCGGAGAACAGCTCATCGTATTCAGGCGTACGCAGGAAGCGCACCATACGCAGCTTCATCACCAGGTGGTCAATCAGTTCCTGTGCATCCTGCTCGGTAATTTTACCCGCCTGCAGATCGCGTTCGATATAAATATCCAGGAAGGTGGATACACGACCGAAAGACATCGCCGCGCCATTTTGTGACTTAACGGCTGCCAGGTAGCCAAAGTAGGTCCATTGTACCGCTTCCTGAGCCGTAGTGGCCGGGCCGGAGATATCGCAGCCGTATTTGGCCGCCATCTCTTTTATCTGCTGCAGCGCATGGTGCTGGTCAGCAATTTCTTCACGCAGGCGAATAGTTGCTTCAAGATTAACGCCATTTTCAAGATCGCTTTGCAGCGAGGCGAACTGCGCGAATTTATCTTTCATTAACGCATCAATGCCGTAAAGCGCTACGCGCCGGTAGTCACCAATGATACGGCCACGGCCGTAGGCATCCGGCAGGCCGGTAAGCACGCCGGACTTACGACAGCGCAGGATGTCTGGCGTATACACATCAAATACGCCCTGATTATGCGTTTTACGGTATTCGGTAAAGACTTTTTTCAGGCCAGCGTCCAGTTCACGTCCGTAGACTTTACAGGAACCTTCCACCATTTTAATGCCGCCAAATGGGATCAGCGCGCGTTTCAATGGGGCTTCAGTCTGTAAACCGACGATGGTTTCCAGCTTACGATTGATATAGCCTGCGTCATGGGAAGTGATAGTAGAGGCTAAATCGGTGTCGAAATCGACCGGCGCATGGGTGCGGTTTTCGAGCTTAATCCCTTCCATCACCTTGTCCCACAGCTGCGTGGTGGCTTCAGTTGCGCCGCTCAGGAAGGATTCATCACCTTCATAAGGCGTATAGTTTTTCTGAATGAAGTCACGGACGTTGATGCTGTTCTGCCATTCGCCCTCTGCAAAGCCTGCCCAGGCAGCCGCCTGGTTTACATTTTGCTCGCTCATGTGATCACCTTTTCAATGAAGTTCTTTCGTTCCTGCTGCATCACAGCAGGGCTTAATCCTGTTGCCGGCAATCAGTGATGATCGCCGTCCCGCAAATAGATAACCCAGTAGGTCAGACCGACCAGCAATCCACCGCCAATAATATTGCCAAGCGTCACGGGGATAAGATTGTCCACAATGAAATTGCTTACTGTGAGACTGGAAAAGTGCGCTGCCGTGGTTCCTGTGGCCTGCCAGAACTCAGGGGCCGCGAAATCTTTAATCACGATCGCCATGGGGATAAGGAACATGTTGGCAATGCTGTGCTCAAATCCACTGGCGACAAACATCGCGACAGGCAGAAGCATTGACAGCATTTTGTCCGTCAGGCTGCGGCCGGAATAGCTCATCCAGACCGCCATGCAAACCATCAGGTTGGCGAGGGTGCCGAGGCAGACAGCTTGAATAAAAGTATGGTGCATTTTATGGTCAGCCGTTTGCAGAACATTTAACCCCCATGCACCATTTGCCACCATATACTGGCCGGCAAACCAGATCAGCCCGACAAAGAACATCGCGCCGAAGAAATTTCCTATATACACGTTGAGCCAGTTGCGAGCCAGCTGGCCCCAGGTAATGCGCCCGCTGGCTTTAGCGACCATAGTTAAAACGGTCGACGTGAAGAGATCGGCGCCGCAGACCACCACCAGCATCAGCCCCAGTGAAAAGCAAATGCCGCCAATCAGCTTCGCAATGCCATAGGGCAGCGTTTCGGCCCCTGTGGTCGCGGTGATATAAAAAACGAATGCGATGGAAATAAAGACGCCCGCGGTAATCGCCAGAAAAAAGGTGGTAAAGGGATGTTTTTGGGCTTTATAGACGCCAGCTTCTTCAGCGACTTTAGCCATTTCAGACGGTAAAAGTAAGTCGAACGGATTGCCAGCTTTCACACTAACGTCTCCTGAAATTAATCAACAACGAAATACTAACAAAGCAGTATAGGTGAGAAATTGATGTGGATCATATTGACGTCGGGCATTGCCGAAATAAGTGTAAAAAAAGCGCGATATTAAAGGTAGCTTGTTGATTTTTAATATTAAAATTTATTTTAAATAATCTATTATTTTTTTAATTTTCGTTAGCCTGGGTCGTCATGCTCGCTAACAGAGAGCGTAAAATGGGTCGTTATTAAATGAAATCATTTAATAACTGGAAATAAATGGATTACTTTTTATTAACGTTAAGAGAAATTAATGAATTAATTAAGCTTAAAATTGGTCCTGAAAAAAGGCCCGTTTTGTTTCACGGGCCACAAAGGTTATTTCCAGTAACTACGTTTTGCCTGCTGCAGTTTCTCATAGGCTGCTAACAGCGACTGATGAGCAGGGAAGGCCAGCAGTTCTTCATCCACGCTCTGCAAACCGTAGAAAGGCGCCTCACCGCTGATAGCGGCAGAAGCCGCGTCTACTGCTTCCTGTCCATACATACGTACAAAAGCAGTATGATATTGAACAGGATCGCGCTCGTCCTCAAGGCTCAGCAGCAGCAGCGTTTGCAGGCAACGATAGTAGTTGGCACGGGTGGGTGAAAAGAGGGAGGCATTGAACTCCATGGTCCATTCCGTCCAGATCAACGCCTGATCGATATCGCCGCCCGCTAAAGCCAGCATGGCTTTAAGCTCGCCGATACGCAGCGTATACCAGCCGTTATCTTTGCCCGTCGCCAGGCCCAGCAGTTCACGTACGCGAGTAAAATCGTCATGGCCGTCTTCGTCCAGACGTTCAATCAGCGCGAGGTAATCCTCTTTTTCCCACTGGCTGTCAGGCAGGGATAACAGGGTATCGCGCAGGTAGGCACCCATACTGTTATTAGCCAGCAGCAAATCTTCCGCAGGATAGATATCCGACATGCCCGGCACGATAATACGGCAGGCATAAACGTCCAGATGCTGATAGTCAGCAATGTAGACTTCACGATCTTCCGTTTTAAAGATAGCCATTAGCGTAGCGAACTCTTCCTGCGTGGTGCCTGCAAAGCTCCAGTCGACGAAAGGATAATCCGCATCATCTTTAAACATATCCCAGGAGATTAACCCGCTGGAATCGATAAAGTGCGTTTCAAGATTGGCGTGTTCAGCGACTTCTTCATCACCAAAAGTGGGTGGCGTAAAGACATCCAGATCTTTCAGCCCGCGCCCCTGTAGCAGTTCCGTAACGGTACGCTCCAGCGCTACGCCAAAATCAGGATGCGCGCCAAAGGAAGCAAAGCAGGTACCGTTTTGCGGATTGAAAAGCACCACGCAAATAACCGGATATTTGCCGCCCAGAGAGGCATCGTAAGCGAAGATAGGAAAGCCTTCCGCTTCTAAGGTAGCAATCGACTCCACTACGCCCGGATAACGATTAAGCACATCCTGCGGGATTTCAGGCAGGCTGATGGATTCGGCAATAATGCGGTTTTTGATATAGCGCTCGAACACTTCAGACAGCCCCTGAACGCGTGCTTCATTGGCCGTATTGCCCGCCGACATGCCGTTAGAGACATACAGATTGCCGATGATATTCATTGGAATATACACCGTCTGCCCATCAGACTGACGGGTAAAAGGCAGACCACAGATACCGCGTGCAGCATTGCCAGACTGCAGATCGATCAAATCGCTGGCGCTAAGGGCCTGCTCGTGATCGTAAAAGGCCTTAAGGCGCGCATCAAGCAGGCCTTCTGGCAGGCTGTCGTCATCCGGCAACGGAAACCATTTTTCGTCAGGATAATGCACGAAATCGCCGTTAGCGAGGGTCTTACCCAGCCAAAAATCAGCAAAGAAGTAGTTAGTCGACAGACGCTCAAAGTATTCACCCAGCGCCGAAGCCAGCGCCGCTTTTTTGCTTGCGCCTTTACCATTGGTGAAGCAGAGCGGGCAATCGCGATCGCGAATATGGACCGACCAGACATGAGGAACCGGGTTCAGCCAGGAGGCTTCTTCAATATGGAAGCCAAGATCCTGTAATTTTTGCTGAAAGCTTGCGATGGAATCTTCCAGGGCGGCATCTTTGCCTGGAATATAGGTTTGCGTCATAGTGCCCACTCGTTTTTTGGGTTGTGCCGAAAGCGCGCCATGATACGGGGTTTCCCGCCCATTCGCTATCCGACAGACTGTTTTATCCCGGCTATTGTGGCATTTTCACTCGTGGAGATCGGCCATGGAAAAAGCTAATCGGAAGGTGCCTCACAAAATATCGCGTTCACTTTATTTCACGCTACAAGCTGTTGCGGCACGCGCCGCACAACTGGTCGGCTGACCCGATTAAACATTGCAGCGCCAGGGTGGCAATGATAAAACCGGTAGCAGACTCGAAATCGATTGATCTGAAAGTGGTGAGGGGAAATGAGCCAGGTTTTCAATTTTAGCTCCGGTCCAGCAATGCTGCCGGTAGAAGTGCTACGTCGTGCCGAACAGGAACTCTGCAACTGGCAGGGGTCAGGAACCTCTGTAATGGAGATCAGTCATCGCAGTAAGGAATTTACGCAGGTGGCCGTAGAAGCGGAAAACGATTTTCGCGATCTGCTGAAAATCCCCTCAAATTACAAAGTATTGTTCTGCCACGGTGGCGCTCGTGCACAGTTTGCCGCTGTACCAATGAACCTTTTAGGTCACCACAGTACGGCAGACTATGCAGATGGCGGATACTGGGCGCACAGCGCAATAAAAGAAGCGGAAAAATACTGTACCCCTAACGTCATTGATGTGAAAACCACCGTCGAAGGACTGCGTGCTATCACGCCTATGAACCAGTGGGCGCTTTCAGATGAGGCAGCGTATGTGCATTATTGTCCAAACGAAACCATTGACGGTGTCGCTATCAATGAAGAGCCGGATTTCGGTGATAAGATTGCCGTAGCCGATCTCTCTTCTACCATTCTTTCCCGGCCGTTAGATATTAACCGCTATGGTGTTCTTTATGCTGGTGCGCAGAAGAACATCGGTCCGGCTGGCCTGACGCTGGTGGTGGTCCGTGAAGATTTATTGGGCAAGGCGCAAAAAGCGTTGCCGTCAATTCTGGACTACACGGTATTAAGCGAAAATGATTCCATGTTTAACACGCCGCCAACTTTCGCATGGTATCTTTCTGGCCTGGTGTTTAAATGGCTCAAAGAGCAGGGCGGCGTGGCGGAAATGGACAAGCGTAATCAGGCGAAGGCCGACTTGCTATACGGCATCATTGATAGCAGTGATTTTTATCGCAATGAAGTGGCTCATGCTAACCGCTCTCGCATGAATATCCCTTTCCAGCTGGCTGATGCAGCGCTGGATAAAGTTTTTCTCGAAGAGTCATTTGCCGCGGGCCTGCATGCGTTAAAAGGCCATCGGGCCGTAGGCGGTATGCGTGCTTCAATTTACAATGCCATGCCGTTGGAAGGTGTTAAGGCCCTAACCGAGTTTATGACTGATTTCGAACGTCGTCACGGTTAAGTCGCCGGCACGGT
>DOOK01000383.1 GCA_003512805.1 Erwinia sp.
CTGATAATGCGGCAAATTCATGGGCAAAACGCGTTACCTGTTCCCAGTCGGTGTACTCCACTTCTTTACTCGCATCCGTTTCGCCGCCGGTCATGCGCATAATCAGCTGGATCATAAAGCGATCGAAAAAGCCGTAACGCGGATATCGCAGCGCACCTGCGAACACGGCGCAACAGTCCGGCTGCCACGGTGAACTCAACAGAAACTTACGCGTATAGGCATTAGTCTGTGGCGTGCGCTTTTCTGGCTTGCGAGCCGTCAGGTTGACCGAGAAGAATCCCGAAGGCCTTTTACCAAGCTCGCTCAGGTGCTGCCTGACAAACTTGTCAACTTTAGGATGGAAATGACCATAGCGAATAGAAGCGCCAATCAGCACCCGATCGTACTTTGCCCAATCGATGTTATCCACCTGAAGAATATTGAGCGTATCGCATTCCTGATGCGCTTTAAGTTGATTAGCTATATAAGCCGCGATTTCACGAGTTTGCCCATCGCGGCTGGAATAAAGAATAAGTGCTTTCATAAGATCCAACGTTTGTTATTCGCGCCAGAAGGTTGGCGTAAACAAAACCAACAGCGTGAAGACTTCAAGACGACCAAACAGCATTGTCAGAATCAAAATCCATTTCGCCGTATCATTCATAGTAGTGAAGTTATCCGCTACTACCCCTAAACCCGGCCCCAGATTGTTCAGCGTCGCAGCTACAGCGGCAAAGGCTGAGAAATCGTCCACGCCCGTGGCGATAATAGCCAGCATACTCAGCAGGAATACCAGGGCGTAAGCGGAGAAAAATCCCCATACCGCTTCCAGTATTCTTTCCGGCAGCGCTCGCTGTCCCAGCTTAATCGTATAAACGGCATTAGGATGCACCAGCCGCTTCAGTTCTCGAGACCCCTGTTTAAACAGCAGCAGGATACGGATAACCTTCAATCCTCCGCCGGTCGATCCCGCACAGCCGCCGATAAAAGCAGAGCAAAGCAGTAGTACCGGCAAAAAGAGCGGCCAGCGAGCGATACTGTCTGTCGTGAAGCCTGCCGTCGTTGCCATGGAGACAACCTGAAAGAAAGCCTGGTTCAATGTCTGAAGCCCGCTTTGATAGATGTTGTGCGCCCAAAGCACCACCGTACAGATGATCACCAGGGTAAACTGCACGCCGATAAACATGCGGAATTCCGGATCGCGCCAGTAAACGCGTAGGTTACGCCCGCTGAGCAGCGTGAAGTGAAGACCGTAGTTACAGCCTGAGATAAGCAGGAAAATAGCAATAATGGTGTTAATGGTCGGACTGTGAAAATAGCCGATACTGGCGTCATGCGTGGAAAAGCCGCCAATAGCAATAGTAGAAAAGCTATGGCCGATAGCATCGAACAGCGGCATCCCGGCCAGCCAGAGCGCCAGCGCACAGATCACCGTTAACAGCACGTAAATCAGCCAAAGCGTTTTCGCCGTTTCGGCAATTCTGGGCCGCATCTTATTATCTTTCAGCGGGCCTGGCATTTCTGCGCGGTAAAGCTGCATCCCACCGACGCCTAAAATGGGCAAAATAGCGACGGCCAGCACGATGATCCCCATCCCGCCCAGCCATTGCAGCATTTGCCGGTAGAACAGAATGGCCTTGGGTAACGAGTCCAGCCCCACCAGCGTTGTCGCGCCTGTGGTGGTCAGGCCGGAAAAGGATTCAAAGAAGGCATCGGTGAGGGAAAGGTTAGGATGCTCGGCAAAGATAAAGGGCATCGCCCCCACGCTGCCCAACACCGTCCAGAATAGAACGACGATCAGAAAACCCTCTCGCGGTTTCAGCTCGCTTTTTTGCTTGCGGTTAGGCCACCACAGCAGTGAGCCTATCAGTAACGCCATAAAGAAGGTTTGCGTAAAGGCTCGTCCGGCGCCGTCACGATAGAGTAGCGCCACCAGGCCCGGCACGATCATAGTGCCCGAGAACAAAATGACCAGTAAACCCACGATGCGGGTAATGGCACGAAAATGCATGTAGCCTTTCCTTTCCTGACAAGGTGTTAGTCGATCGGGGCCAGATGAAGCGCCCCTCTGCTGAGATCGGTGAGATTACGCGTAAAGCCCGCTACCTGCGCATGAGGCAGCGCCAGCGTCAGCGAAACGCATTGTAAAAACTCGCTGTGCAGCACCTGGCCATGAAAACGGGCAACCATTCTTTCTATTTCCGCCAGCTGCGCGTAGTCGCAGGCCAGCGTAAAAGTCAGCATAGGCACTTTTCGTAAACGAGGCAGCAACTTCAACGCCTGCTGCACACCGCCACCGTAAGCTTTAACCAGCCCACCGGTACCTAACTGGATGCCGCCATAATAGCGCACCACTACCGCCGTTATCTCACCCACGCCGCTGCCCATCAGCTGAGCCAGCATGGGTTTGCCCGCCGTGCCGGAAGGCTCACCGTCATCTGAAAACCCCAGCTGCTGTGAATCGTCAGGCGCACCCGCTACCCAGGCCCAGCAATGATGCCGGGCAGTGGAATGCTCGTTTTTTACCTGCTGCACAAAAGCACGCGCGGCCTCCACGCCTTCGGTATGTGCCAGCAGCGTGATAAAGCGGCTTTTTTTGATCTCCTCACTGAAGCTGAACGTTTCAGCAGGAATGTCCCAGGCATCCATCAGTCCAGCTTCAGATCCCGGGTCATGTTTTCCACGCCCTGGTCGTGGATCACCACGTTGTCTTCGATACGGATGCCGCCGTAAGGCTTAAGCGCCTCAATGCGTGCCCAATCAAAGTGCTGGCTGAATCGGCCTTCACGCCATGGAGCAAGCAGTGATTCAATAAAGTAGATGCCGGGCTCAATTGTCAGCACCATGCGTGGTTCAAGGATCCGCGTGCAGCGTAAAAAAGGATACTGCTGCGGCGCGGCCAGATGAGTACCGCTGTCATCCTGCATAAACCCGGCCACATCATGCACCTGTAACCCCAGTGGATGCCCCACACCGTGCGGCATAAACGGCCCGGTAAGATTTTCCGCCACCATCGCCTCTTCGCTCAGCCCTTTTACCAGCTGATGTTTCAGCAACAGCTTTGCCAACCGCTGGTGCATCTGCTGATGGTAGTCGGTATAGCGTACGCCCGCCTTCAGCGTGGCAATCAGCGCCAGCTCTTCTTCATTCATATCCTGAACAAGCGCGGCATAATCGCTGGCGGGATCGTACGCATAGCTACGCGTCAGATCCGCCGCATAACCGTTATATTCCGTTCCCGCATCAAGCAGGAAGCTGCGCGGCTGTTCCGGCGGTAGATGATCAAGCTTAGTGTAGTGCAGCACGGCGGCATGCTCGTTCAGCGCCACAATATTGCCGTAAGGAACGTCGATATCGCGGTGTCCGGTAGCGCTGAGGTAAGCGATATTGATATCAAATTCGCTCATGCCGGACAGGAAAGCTTCCTTCGCCGCGCGATGACCGATCACCGCCGTCTTTTGCGCTTCGCGCAGGCAGTAAAGTTCGTAATCGGTTTTATAAGAACGATGATAATGCAGGAAGTCGATTACCCCTTTTGGGTTAATCGCGGCAGCGTTGATACCCAGCTGGGCAGCGCGCTGAGGTACCGGGCCGATATAAGCCACGTTTTCACGGTTCGTGGGCAGCAACTGCCCGATATCGTCCGGCTTTTTCAGCGCCGTGATATCCATACCGTCCGTCCAGAAGCTTTGCGGTAGCGGTTCAACGTTGTGCCAGTAATCTACCGGCGAGTAAAACCAGAGCTTCGGCTTATTCACGCCATCGATCCACAGCCAGCAGTTGGGCACGGTGGTCACCGGTAGCCAGGCTTTAAACTGCGGATTCACTTTGAAAGGGTAGTCGTGGTCATCCAGAAAAACCGTTAGCAGTTCACCGGAATGGATCAGCATGGCATCCAGCTTAAAGCGGGTCAGCACCTGTTGTGCACGCGCCTGTAGCGTATTCAGATGCGCCTGATAAAGGGCGCTCAACGAGTCCATCACTTTACCTCCGTTAATCACGTAATCAGGCGCATCTTAGCACGGTGAGATCGTTTTGCCGCGCCTGTGATCTTGTTTGCAAATAAGCAAACTCTCGTTTGCAAATAATTAACATCAACCTCACACTCTCGATCATCTGGTATGACCAGATCCCTTTAGCGCGGCAGCAGGAGAGAAGAATGCTTTACCAAGGCGACACCCTGACTCTGAACTGGCTGGAAAATGGCATTGCTGAACTGGTGTTTGATGCGCCCGGTTCAGTTAACAAACTGGATACGCAAACCGTCGCGAGCCTGGGCGAGGCAATCGCCGTACTGGAGCAGCTGCCAGAGCTGCGGGCGGTTTTGCTCAGTTCACGTAAGCCGGCCTTTATCGTCGGCGCGGATATTACTGAATTTTTATCGCTGTTCGCCGCTCCGGAGGAACAGCTGACACAATGGCTGCATTACGCCAACGCCATTTTTAACCGGCTTGAGGATCTGCCGGTTCCTACTCTGTCGGCCGTGCAGGGCTATGCGCTGGGCGGCGGCTGTGAATGCATACTGGCGACAGATTTCCGTATCGCCACGCCGGACGCGCGGATCGGCCTGCCGGAAACGAAGCTGGGGATTATGCCCGGCTTTGGTGGCTCCGTCCGTCTGCCGCGTTTGTTGGGGGCCGACAGCGCGTTGGAAATTATCGCCGCCGGAAAAGATGTTAATGCGCAAAAGGCGCTGGCGCTGGGACTGGTGGATGCCGTTGTGGCCGCTGATAAGCTGCGTGAGGCGGGCATCACTATCCTGCGCGAGGCCATTGACGCCAAACAGCCGTGGCGTGAACGTCGTCAGCCCAAGCTGCAACCGCTGAAGCTCAGCAGAATTGAAGCCATGATGAGCTTTACCACCGCCAAAGGCGTGGTGCTGCAAACTGCAGGCAAACACTATCCTGCTCCGCTGACAGCGGTAAAAACGATTGAAGCCGCCGCAACTTTGAGCCGCGATGAGGCATTGCTGCTGGAAACCCAGGCCTTTGTTCCGCTCGCTCGCTCCGACGAGGCTCGTGCGCTGGTCGGTCTGTTCCTTAACGACCGGGCGCTAAAAGCGAAAGCGAAAAAGCTGGCACAGGATAGCGCTCCCCCTCAGCAGGCGGCCGTACTGGGCGCAGGCATTATGGGTGGCGGTATCGCTTACCAGGCGGCCAGCAAAGGCGTACCGGTAATAATGAAAGATATTAAT
>DOOK01000251.1 GCA_003512805.1 Erwinia sp.
CAGCCAGTACAACGCGTACAGACATACAGGCTCAGGCTAGAGAAAGAGGCATGTCGTACCGCGTTAGCGAGGCGCTTATAATATTAATAATGTTTTATTTTCCCTGGTGAAGAATCCGCTTTTAGTGGTGCGGGTAAGGCCAGCTGTGATCCCAACCTGAAGCCGAGAACAACCCGGTCACAATAAAGTAGAGCAGCAGAGCCGCAAAAATAGATATAGCTATTCTTTCAATTAAAACAATAAGTTTAGAAGATTGCATACGAATACCCCTTGTTTTAGCAGTGGATTTACCTGCCTCTGCAAAACTAGAATGTTACCGGTAAAATCGCAAGCCTTTCGCCCTCCTGATTTAATGAACTTTGTTAATACATATTTCACCTTCGGGGCGACAGGGCACCTGGCCCTACAGCAGCTTAAGCTGTCTGTCCCTGTCTGGCTGCTTTTTACCGCCCGGCGCAGGCGGCTGTGGCCGCTGCATCTCCAGTCGCAGCCAGTGCAGGATTGTCTGGACCACCCACGTCTGCTGCTCTGCGGTTAACGGCTGGTGGGCAGGAATGTGATGCCATTTGCTCAGGCAGCCTCGACAGCAGGTCGCGGTTGCGTGCTGCGCAATAAATACCGGATGACCGCGCATCGGCGTTTGCTTGCCGTCATTCACCGGCTCCGCAGAAGAGAGACGTTCACGAATAAAATCAGCGGCGTGCCTGCTGACCGTCTCCTCGCCTTTCTCCAGACAATAGCGGTATTCGCGGTAACCTAAATGGAATTTTTGCCGGAACGGCGAGCGCGACAGGCGCAGAAAAAGATCGTCAATGGCAGACATAATTAATCCAGGTGATAAAGGTAAAGCCACGTGCCAGCATAGCATTCGCCTGGCGCAGACAGGCATTCTCAGAGGGAAATCTTACGGCTCCGGAGATATTTATCATCCCCCGTGTAGCCGTAAACGAGACATCGACATAGCATCATAAAGTTCCCCCTGTTCAGGCTCTCCACAAAAGAGATAAGCCGTTTAAGGATCGATGAGATGTTATTTTGAATGCTGCTGAAGGGAAAAGTCTATCTTAAGCCTGTCGCCGGAAACCCGGTAAATACCTTGCCTGTTTTCTTTAGCTACCCCGATAAAGCCGTCAACCTCTTTGGGCTGTGGGCAATTAATCAAACCTCTGTGGGTTTCACCTGATTTTATGATTACTCCAATATGGGGTGTCAGGCCGTCAAAAACACCTTAAGAGCTTAATATGCTTTTATCCGTTCTCATGGCTGGCCAGCATGTTATGCAATGCCAGACAAATCACGCCGAGGCCTATGAAAATCAGAAATCCATAGCCAAGTAAATGAAAAAGCCCTATCCCTGCCACCCCGCCGCCCAGAAATGACAGTAGCGTGAAAGCGTGCAGTCTGAGTCTCTCAAGATAAACGGGCGCGTCTTTTGGCGACTCTTTTCGCCTCAGCACATCAAACAACATGGCCAGTTCTATCCCAATATCCGTAGAGGTTCCTGATACATGCGTCGTTCTTACTCGTGCATTGGATATGCGGGTCACGACTGCATTTTGTAATCCCATTAAAAAGCTCAGGGACAAGATAAGTAATACGCCAGGCGAAAACGGACTCATCCAGCTTTCAACAATGCCCAATAAAACGAGGCCTGCTCCCTCAATGATAATGTTGACGGCATAAACCGTTCGCATCTTCTTCCTGCGGCCCGCATTGATAAGAAGGGTGGAAAATGCGGAGCCGGCAATGAAAATACAAATAATCGAAAGGAAAAACAGACCTGGAGCAAGGCTGGCTTTCGCAAGATGATCCGACAGTGAAGAGACATTGCCCGTCATGTTGGCGGAGAAAAACCCCACCACTTCAAATGCTGCTGTGTTCACGGCTCCGGCAACGGCAGCGAGAGTGCAGGCAAGTTTTGTATCTGCAATATTGCTACGTAAATTCTCAGTGCTGATTAGCATGTAACCTGCTGTATGCAACTTAAGTAATCATATGATCTGCTCAATCCAAATCAGTAACAAGATGCCAAATTTAAAAAAACAGAAATCCTCTGCTGACTGTCTATACCGCCAGATAATCCGATGCCTATCTGGCTTCATTCCTTATTCCTGCCCGGTTACACAGGCCGGACAGCTCAGCAATCGGTCACACGCCTTCACTAAAGGACAGATTGTCCGGCACGGATGGCGCATCAATCGGGCCTGTCAGCTCAGCGGACAGACTGCCCTGCGGCCGCTTTACTTTCCGGTAATCCACCAGCGGTTTTTGCTGCGTCCCGTAACGGGTCAGCCGCGCTGCTGGCACAGAAACACTCATCAGCCGGTCATCTCGCGTGAGGTTGAGTGGAAGTCATCTGCTGAGGCGAAGGGATATTTTCAGAATAGGCTAAAATTCCGTAAGAGAGAGTCAGCCAGATACGTTGGGGTAACGACGCGGTTTTATCAGAAAGAGGACGGAAAATGAAATTTACGGTGATTTTTGAGGATACCGGCATTGAAGAGGAGCACGATTTTGACTCCAAACCTCGCGCCGGAGAATTAGTAACCCTGGCGCGCGAGGGTAAAGAGGCAGATTATATCGTTATCATTGAGCCTGACCCTGACCATACCCATGACAATGGGCGCGAGGGACATCCTACCAAGGCCACGGTCCGGCCAGCTTAATCAAAAGATGTAACCAACCGCCTGTCGAGGCGGTTTTTTATGCCTGAATTTCAGGCGTTAATTGTGCGATCTCTCATATGAAGGCTTAAACGTTACGAATGAGCGCACTGGCCAGCGCCTTCGGAAAAAGAGATTCGCGTTCTTTGAACTCAGGCAAAATCCCTGGAGAAGACGTTGAGTAACGGGTAGCCCAGGCTGGCTTTCTTTCCCGAAAGACAGGTGAGTCGTATGACAGAAAGAGACATGTATGTAGGGGCGCAAGGACAGAAAACTGGAGCCCGGGCAATCGATGAATGCAGCGCTTTCATCAGATTATTTTTCACAACATGCAGGCCTGATTATTGATAGTGTTTTCTCTCAGCCTGGCCTGCAGGTATCCGCCGACTTAAAGAGTGAAACAAACCGCAATTAAAGCACCGAGAGGTGAAAGGAGCGGGAAAAACATGTAAAGACCCGGAAAGGGTCATAAACCTTTGCGTGTGTCCCCAATCAGTCCCATCAAAACGGCAACAGCGCATCCCATACTTTCCCTGCTCCGTCACGCCATTCCGACCCGACATGGGGTCTGGGATCGCCTTTTCCATGCTCTGCCATCGCCTTTACCGTGCTCTGGCTGTCTTTTACCGTAGTCTGCCTTATCCTTTACCGTGCTCTGGCATCGCCTTTCCCTAGTCCGGCGTGTTTATTTCACTTTATAATTTTCCCCAACGCCACGCCTGGTCAATCTCACTAAACCCTGTCACCTGACCAGGGCTTCTGAGACACATCGATGTCGTAGTTCAGTTTATCTCGTTCAATACACAAGGTATTTAATACGCAAGGCAACACTAGCGTATTCAAACTTGTACAGCTTTGTAGGTAGTCGACCTCTAAACACACGCCTTACAGCGTTCTTTTTCCGCTGTTTCTGTATGGCAGCAAAGACGAGGACCGATAACAGGCTGAAACTTTAAAAAAAATAAACCTGTACAGCTTTATATCTTTTGTATAACTTAAGCTTCAGTTCACTGCTTACTTAAAATACAACGGAGTTTCTGATGCAACATGCCCTGAACAAAACCGACATGAACACCTCTGTTTCAGCATTTTTTACCCGCGCAGCTCTGCCATCACAGCAGGAGACGCTGGGTTCAGTCGCCTTAGAGATACTCCGTTCAGGCCGAACCCTGAACCGTAAAGCCATTTGCGTACGCCTGTTGGGACGTATTGATACAGCGACTTCAGTCGAAGAAGAAATGCATCTACAGGAACTTATTGGACTTCTGTTCTGCGAATAAAGGCTACATTCTGAGCTGACTTTGCAGCCGGACGCGACAGCCATGACTGACAGCCTACCCCTTTCAGGGAACGACAATGAAAAAAGAAAAATATGAAAAGCTTAGTGAAATCATCATTGGTGAAGCGGTGCTTTCTCAACTAAGGGAAAAATCTTCTGTTTCATGGCATGCTATTCTTATCAAACTTGAAAGTTTTCTTCACGCCGAATTAAATAATGAAAAAATTTGTGCAGCCATGCTGGCTATTCAAAATGTTAAAAAAGAGATTAACCTGAACAGTTTCCGTCTTTCAGGTAACAGAGTCACCATGCCAGCCGCCAACGACAGCATTAATATTAATAAAAATTAAAGACCAGATTAACGCAACAACGCTTGCCAAATAATATTTTTACACTCGATTACTCTTCAGATACTTTGCGGAAAGCATAAAGATAAAAAATAGCGCTTAAGGCCATCATCTTTTCCTTAAAAGATTCTGGCCCAGTATCCCGTAACGCTGTTCTTTATCTTGCCGCCGGGATGATGACGGCTTGCTGTTGATAGATAAGGTGTGCCGTCCCGACAGTGTCTTAGGGGAAATTATCAATGATTCGGGAGCGCAAAACTGCCGAAGTGAGTGTTAGAATTAAGTGGATAACAGATATGGCCTTACTGGCGTAACTCTGGCCGTGATAAAAACAGAATCTTTTCTTTTCCATGCCAGAATGAAACTTTTAAAAAAATATCAGCCCCTCTATTACCCCGTCTCACCCTTTAAAACTGACAATCAAAGATCCCCTACATACCCCCTTCTTTCCATTTGAAAAAATGCCAACATCTTCTGAGAAAAAAGCTACCTACCCCAAAAAAACATGGCTGTCCTCGCGTCCCTTATAAATTGCTAACTCGATGTTTACCCCATTAATGCCGACTTTCTGATAGCGCATTTTCTTGCCCGGCTATACGTTAAAACAGACCGTTCCTCTGTACTTATTGAAAGAGCCCGACAGGATGGCAACGAGTACGAAGAACAGGCGGCAACGTCGACAACAAGTATCCGGGAGAAAGGCCTGAATATCCTGGCACTGAGATGCTGCACATCACAGGTTAGGAAAATTATACTCGTTGCGGTAACATTCTTCACAAAAACCCGGTCAATCATCTGGTGGCCGGAGAGCCGGACATGACAGTCAGCACAACATATAAATACTGGCTCTCCCGGTTTGTTAACTTGCCAGCGGATAAAGAAGCCTTGAAAGCCGTTACACTGCTTGTTAACGGTGGCAGGAATGGCTTTACTCAGAGGCACCTGAGCCGGGACGTATTAAAAAGGAAAGAGGGATCGCTCAATGAATATTAAAATTGCCGTTGCATTAAGTTTGATACTGACTATGTTCAATGCCTGGGGGGCGACGGAGCAATCGTCGCTAACCTGCCAGGGTTCAGCAATTAGGGATGCAAAAAAACTGCTGTCATTCTATCGGGATAATGATGACAGGATCTCTGTTGATAAAAAAGTGACGCCTTTGGCAAAGATTAAGAATCCGCAAAATGCCATGCAAAAATTCGATGTTTTTGAAACCTGGGGATATATCTATAAAGGCAAATATCGTATGCGCTTTATGTACTATTCGGATGTTGATTGTCTCCTGATGGGAGAGGAAATACTGGAGTATGCAAATCTGTAAGGATCATATTATCTACAGGCAGCACGTTTCTTATCCTGTAGTCACCCGCAATAAACAGACCAGTGCATTGCCTGACTAACTGCGCCATTGCAGGGGTTTTATTGGCACATTTCAGGAGGCAACCCTGTTTGATATTACAGAGGAAGCCTTGGAGCGTGAAGAGTCGGAGCGTACGCCAGCGCTGAATAATCGACAGCACCGGCTACGTCGCCGCCAGTTTGTCGCAACGGGGTGGCGATAAGCAAGCGCAGCCGGGCACCCGCTATTGCTGGCGGGAGTACCGGGGAATTACAGACGGGAATCTGCCAGCGTCAGGAAAGAAAAGCCCACTCAGAGCGCGGCGCACTCCCCTTTTGCGTCAGACAAACAGACTAAAAAGATGACCGTGCTGCCGCCTGGCAGATACCCGGCCCGTTAATGGCGGGCCTGTTTCGTGCGTGTAGCGAACGAAATGAAAGCATGAGTCCCCCCTTAAACATCTGCTGCCGCTCTCGCCTGTTCTGGCCGGATAAACAGCACAGCAGATCTGTTTTTTTGACAGGCGCAACGAAGACCCTTGCCCGACATCCCCCTATCCGTTGTGCAGGAAAGGGGTTGGCAAAATATCAATATCCTTAGGCGATATGCTCACTTTTCATCAGGCCATTTATCCCTGCACGCCAGGCGTATTGATGATATTTTTAACCAGAATGTCCCAAATCTGTCCCATACTGATTTTAAGAGTGGCACAAATAGCAATTAAGGTTTTGATATGTCTAATGAAATAGTAAGAATCGACCCGGAACACCGCATGTCAGAAGCGGTAGTGCATAACGATACGATTTATTACACCAGCGTACCGGAGAACCTGGACGAAGGCGCCGAAGCGCAGACTGCCAACGCGCTGGCGGTCATTGATCGTATTCTGACCCGACTGGGTTCAGATAAAAGCCGTATTCTGGACGCCACGATTTTTCTGGTGAACAAAGAGGATTTTCCGGCGATGAACCGCGCCTGGGATGCCTGGGTTTCGCCAGACAATGCGCCGGTACGCTGCACCGTGCAGGCCGGACTGATGAACCCGAAATATCTGGTTGAGATCAAAATTATCGCCGCCAGATAAACTGATGGCGCACCGGTTGGTGCGCCACTCT
Organism: Erwinia sp.; assembly: GCA_003512805.1. GTDB lineage: Bacteria > Pseudomonadota > Gammaproteobacteria > Enterobacterales > Enterobacteriaceae > Erwinia. The sequence goes on from DOOK01000251.1 coordinate 6,744, forward strand.
GTTACTCTTCTTCGTCGTCAGCGTCGTCGTAATCAGCCCGCCCGCGCGCGTTTTCCTCACCTTCTTCATCTTCATCTTCATCGTCGAAACGAACGGCGATCATTTCGCCCGTATGCGTTTCGCGAATTTCAGCTGCCACCAGCTGGATAGCCTGCCCGCTGCTCATGCCGTCGGCCATCAGTTCCTGGATGCGCTCCACTGCCTGTTGCTGCTGCTCAAGCGACAGCGCCGGTAAACCACTAATCATAATTGCTCCTGTTTCAGTCGCGAGAAGTATTCCACGCGTAACAAACAGATGCCAGTAGCAGAAAAATATGTCAGGCTTATTGCCTGTTTTAGTTCTGATCTGCTTAAACCATGCCACCTGTTTATTATCCTCTGCAGTATACGCCCGAATCGCTCGGGGATCTGTTTACTGTTATTGCCCATCAGCCTTGGGCGATGCTGCTGGATTCCGGCTTTGCGGAACACAGCGACAATCGCTTCGATATTATGGTTGCCGATCCCATTGCCACTCTGGTCACCCGGGGCGGCCTGACCCGCATCATGCGTGACGGCCAGCTCACAGAAAGTGAGGCGGATCCGCTGGCTCTGCTGAACCAGTCGCTGCAAGAAAGCAATCTGCAGGCGACTGAAAACAGCGACTACCCTTTTCAGGGCGGCGCGCTGGGCCTGTTCGGTTACGATCTGGGGCGGCGTTTTGAGAAGCTGCCGCAGCTGGCGAAGCCGGATTTAACCACGCCTGATATGGCCGTCGGTCTCTATAACTGGGCGCTGATTGCCGATCACCACCGTCAGACTCTGACACTGGTGACGCATGGCGACGCCGAACAGCGGCTGCGCTGGCTGAAGGCACAAACGCCACTGCCGACGGAGCCTTTTCGCCTGACCAGCGACTGGGTTTCTAACATGAGCCGGGAAGCCTATGGCGAGAAGTTCCGCCAGGTTCAGGCGTTTTTGCGCAGCGGCGATTGCTATCAAATTAACCTGGCGCAGCGCTTTCAGGCCCGCTACAGCGGTGATGAATGGCAGGCGTACAGGACATTAACCCGCCAGAACCGGGCGCCTTTCAGCGCCTTTGTCCGCCTGCCTGACAGTACGATATTAAGCCTTTCGCCCGAGCGCTTTCTGCAGAGTGCAGAGGGCAAAATTGTCACTCGTCCAATTAAAGGTACGCTGCCGCGCCTGAGCGATCCGCAGGCAGACCGTCGTCAGGCAGAAAAGCTGGCGCAGTCGCCTAAGGATCGGGCGGAAAACCTGATGATTGTCGATCTGCTGCGCAACGATATTGGCCGCGTGGCTGTACCCGGCACGGTAAAAGTCCCGGAGCTGTTTGTGGTGGAACCTTTCCCGGCGGTACATCATCTGGTCAGCACCATCACCGGCACGCTGAAACCGGAGCTAACGGCCTGCGATCTGCTGCGCGCCTGTTTCCCCGGCGGCTCTATTACCGGCGCTCCGAAAGTGCGGGCGATGGCTATTATTGATGAACTTGAACCGCACCGTCGCCATGCCTGGTGCGGCAGTATTGGCTACCTCAGCGTCTGTGGCCGCATGGACACCAACATCACTATCCGTACGCTAACGGCGGAAAATGGCCAACTTTACTGTAGCGCAGGCGGTGGTATCGTCGCCGACAGCGATGAGCAGGCGGAATATCAGGAAACGTTTGACAAGGTAAACCGTATTCTTCCCTGCCTGGAGCACTATCATGCCTGATTCGTCACCGACGCTGCAGCAGTTCATCACCCGTTTTCTGCTGCAGCGGCCCGAGCCTGCCGTGCTTCAGCTGCCCACACGTCAGGCGGCAGTGCTGGTGCCGATTATTAACCGCCCGCGGCCTACGTTGCTGCTGACCCGACGCGCCGCCACGCTGCGCAAACACGCCGGGCAGGTCGCCTTCCCCGGCGGAATGCGGGATGATGAAGATCGGTCATTGATTCACACCGCGCTGCGTGAAGCGCAGGAAGAAGTGGCAATTCCGCCAGAAAATGTCCAGGTCATCGGCGTGCTGCCGCCCGTCACCAGCAGCACCGGCTTTCAGGTCACGCCTGTAGTGGGCATCCTGCCCGATCGTCTTGCCTGGCAGGCCAACGAAGCGGAAGTGGAATCGGTATTCGAAATGCCGCTCCAGGAGGCGTTACGGCTGGGCCGCTATTCGCCGTTGGATATTCATCGCCACAGTGCGACGCACCGGGTCTGGCTTTCCTGGTTTGACGACTATTTTATCTGGGGCATGACTGCGGGCATTATCCGGCAGCTCAGCCTACAGACAGCAGAGTAGCGCTTTCGCACAAAATAGCGCCGGTTACCCACTTTGCCAGCGGTTTAAAATGAAAGGGAGAGAAAATTCCCTGTTTTAGTTTGCCTGCCCCTTCACAATTAGCGTAAATCCTTTATATTGCAGCGCAAATACGTGGCCCCGAACAGAACGGGCTGCGCTTTGTTTTGCCTTAATTAAGATTGGCCAGAAAAAAGGCGCAAAACTGAATGTGATGCGGCTAGCAATAACTTTCCTGCCAGAAGAAGATTAGTTTATTTCATGCGACTATCGTTCCCATGATGATTACCATTGAATACTATCCAGCAATTTACTGCGGACCCGGGAGCAGAATGTGATTAGCGTTTTCGACATGTTTAAGATCGGCATTGGCCCATCCAGTTCCCACACGGTGGGACCCATGAAAGCCGGCAAACAGTTTGTTGACGATCTGGTCAGCCTGGGCAAATTAACGGATGTCACGCGTGTTGCCGTAGACGTTTATGGTTCGCTTTCCCTGACCGGTAAAGGGCACCATACCGATATCGCGATTATTATGGGCCTGTCGGGCGCCTCGCCGGAAAGCGTGGATATTGACGGCATTCCGGCCTTTATTCGTGACGTAGAAACGCGGCAGCGTCTGCTGCTGGCCGCAGGCGCGCACGAAGTCGATTTCCCACGCGAAGGCGGCATGGTATTTCGCAGCGATAACCTCTCTTTGCACGAGAACGGCATGCGCATTCACGCCTTTGCCGGTGAAGAGCTGATCTACAGCAAAACCTACTATTCTATCGGCGGCGGCTTTATCGTTGACGAAGAGCATTTCGGCCAGTCCACGCTGAACGAAGTCTCGGTACCCTATCCGTTTAACTCCGCGAAAGAAATGCTGGCGCACTGCCATGAAACAGGTTTGTCGCTTTCCGGTATGGTAATGAAAAACGAGCTGGCGCTGCACAGTCGCGCGGAGATCGAGCACTATTTCGCGGACGTCTGGCAGAGTATGCGCGACTGTATCGATCGCGGGCTGAATACCGAAGGCGTTCTGCCTGGCCCACTGCGCGTTCCGCGTCGCGCCGCCGCGCTGCGTCGCTTGCTGGTTTCCTCAGACAAGCTCTCCAGCGACCCCATGAACGTTATCGACTGGGTAAACATGTTCGCGCTGGCCGTTAACGAAGAGAACGCGGCAGGCGGACGGGTGGTGACGGCGCCGACTAACGGCGCTTGCGGTATCGTGCCGGCCGTGCTGGCCTATTACGATCACTTTATCGCCTCGGTCAGTCCCGATATCTTTATCCGTTATTTTCTGGCCGCTGGCGCGGTAGGTATTCTGTATAAGATGAACGCTTCTATTTCCGGTGCGGAAGTCGGCTGCCAGGGCGAAGTGGGCGTCGCCTGTTCAATGGCGGCGGCGGGACTGGCAGAGCTGCTGGGTGCCAGCCCGGAGCAGGTCTGCGTGGCGGCAGAAATCGGCATGGAACACAATTTGGGTCTGACCTGCGATCCGGTAGCCGGTCAGGTCCAGGTTCCCTGTATTGAGCGTAATGCTATCGCTTCGGTAAAAGCGATTAACTCAGCGCGCATGGCGATGCGCCGCACCAGCGAAGCACGCGTGTCGCTGGATAAAGTCATTGAAACCATGTACGAAACCGGCAAGGACATGAACGCCAAATACCGCGAAACGTCTCGCGGCGGTCTGGCAATAAAAGTACAGTGTGACTGATTTCCCCAGCGCCCTTTGCGGCGCTGGCTTTTCTCCTGCCGCTCCCCTTTGCTTCTTTCAACCAGCAAGCGCCTGTTTAAACCCGTTTTTCCTTTCCGGGAAC
>DOOK01000252.1 GCA_003512805.1 Erwinia sp.
GAATCTCGCTGCCATCGTAGTTCACTACGATGGCAGCGAGATTCAGGGCGATCTGCAGGATTTATTTTTAGAAAAGGCACAAGACGCAGGCGTCTTTCGTTAAAAACTCTTTTGATCAGCAGGTTACATACTGCCGCGCCAGCTGCAGGCACGATCAAAGTATAAGATGATTAAGCATATTAAGGCCGTAAGCAGGCTACCGCCTTGCTCATAAATCACTATTCAGAAAATGGCACAGGGACAATGTTACCTTGTGCTTATAGCCACTGTGGTATCAAACAGGAATAACCGTCTGACTATGATCGATCTTCATGCCCAAACCGATATTCTTAACGACTACGTCCGCAACAATTATGCCGCTTATCTGCCATTTGGCTATCCGATTGCAGACGTTAACGCCGACAGTTTACAGCCTGATTATCACCCCTGGCTAAACGGTGAGCCATTACCTGGCTGGCTCTCTGCTTCCTCCTCTGCGAAGGAAAGAGAGTTGCTGCGCGATCGGGCTAAAGGTGCGCTGGTCGGTCTGGCAGCAGGCGATGCCGTCGGCACGACGCTTGAATTTGAGCCACGCGATCGGCACGCTGTTGACGATATGGTCGGCGGCGGGCCCTTTAACTTAAGAGCGGGTGACTGGACCGACGATACCACCATGGCGCTGTGTCTGGCAGAAACGTACCTTTATCGGGATCGGCTGGATCTTAATGACTTCCGCAATCGCATGGTGAACTGGTATCGCTATGGCGTAAACAGCGTGACCGGGGTCTGTTTCGATATCGGTAGCGCAACGCGTTACGCTTTGGAACAGCATCTTCTGCATGGGCTGGCCTGGTTCGGCAATACCGATCCCGGCACTGCGGGTAACGCAGCGATCATCCGGCTGGCGCCTTCCGCTATTTTCCAGCGGCACTCTCTGCTGCATACGCTTAATGATGCGGAACAGCAGGGCAGAGCCACGCATGGTGCTTTTGAATCGCTGGATTGCAGCCGGTTACTGGGGCTGATCCTGCATAAATTGCTCAACGGTGCAGATAAAAACGAGTCTTTATCGCCGCACATCTGCCCGTTCAATGCCAGAACCGCGCTAATTAATGCGGGGGAATATAAGCAGAAGCGTCGGGACCAGATCCGTTCAAGCGGCTATGTTATTGACACCCTGGAGGCGGCATTATGGGCCGTCTGGCAGACGGATAACTTTCGGGATGCCATTTTGCTGGCGGCTAATCTTGCGGACGATGCCGACAGTGTGGCAGCAACAGCAGGTCAGGTGGCGGGGGCGCTGTATGGCTATTCAGGTATCCCGCAGGCGTGGCGAGAAAGGCTTACGGAAGGGGATCGCATCACCACGATGGCGGAAGAACTGTTTAAGCGGGCGCCAGAGTATAACTGATACTGGCTGACGGCAGTCGGTGAGCGATATTGCAGGCTGCAAAATTTTCGCTCTCTTGGGGGGATTTAAAATTGTTAAAATCGTTTTTTTATTAATTTTATTGAATATGCCTGGTTTCGTCCTGGCAACCCCTTCGTCGCAAAGCGTATTCGGGGATCTTTCTCGCTATAACGACATCAATACGGTCGATAATATTTTTGCCAACAAACAAATCACTGAAAAATTACAGGCGCTTTTGGGGACTCATTATGCGGAATTTATTATTAATTTCGTGGGGACAGGCGAACCCCACCTGACGGCAGAAGGCGGTATTTTTGTTGAAGGCTGGCCGGAGCACCTCTATCTGGAACAAGCCTCCGCTTTGGTGATTGAGCCTGACGGCAGGCTTTATGCCGCCTGGAAAAAGCCAGAAACCAATAAAATTGAATACCGCAGCAGCGAGGGTGATAACAGGGTGATCCACAGGGATCTGGCGGAGTGGGCCACGCGGTTTGATCATATGACTTTTACTGACGAGTAGCGTTTTACCCCCGACAGCCGCTGGTTTATGGCTAAAAGATTTGCTGGTCAACTAACCCCGCCTTGCCATGATAATGACCCGGATAGCGCCATTTTTTCTTACCACGGCATCAGATACGCTAACAGGGCAACGCCTGATGGAGCCAAAGGGCGGCGCTATTATGCGTCACGTAACTTTAAAGGGCTGTGCCAAAAAAATTTATCCGGTCGGTGTCTTCTGCCGGTTGCGGACGGTAAACGTCAGGCATAAAAAAAGCGCGATCCGAATCAGGACCGCGCTGTGGGGTAAATCAAACTTAGCGTAAATCAGGCCCGGATGTTCTGTTCGCCCTGAAGCGGGCAACAGACATCACCTTCTCCGACACGTTGCTGATGGCTGCCAGGCCGTCACGCCCTGTTTGCCATTAATAAGCGTTATTTCGCCAGTTTATCTTCGGTACGCAATTCAAAGTCAGAGGCATCGTGGCGCTCATGAAGCTGTTCTGCCGGCTCGCCCCAGGTGCGATTGACGATGCGGCCACGCTGGACGGCAGGGCGCTGTGCAATTTCATCGGCCCAGCGCTGCAGGTTTTTATACGAGCCTGCATCCAGGAACTCGGCAGCGTTATAAAGATCGCCGCGCACCAGTGCGCCATACCATGGCCAGATAGCGATATCGGCGATGGTATAGTTTTCACCGGCGATATAGCGGTTTTCCGCCAGCTGGCGATCCAGCAAATCAAGCTGACGCTTGGCTTCCATGGTGAAGCGATCAATAGCGTATTCGATTTTTACCGGCGCGTAGTTATAAAAATGGCCGAAGCCGCCGCCCAGATAAGGCGCGGAGCCCTGTAGCCAGAACAACCAGTTCAGCGTTTCGGTACGGCCCGCCGGATCCTTTGGTAAGAAGTGACCATATTTCTCGGCCAGATAAAGCAGGATGGCGCCGGACTCAAAGACGCGGGTTGGCGGCGTGGTAGAAACGTCCAGCAGCGCCGGGATTTTCGAGTTCGGGTTAACGTCGACAAAACCGGAGGAAAACTGATCGCTGTCACCAATGCGGATCAGATGCGCGTCATACTCGGCATCGTTAACGTTCAATGCCAGCAGTTCTTCCAGCAGAATAGTGACCTTCTGGCCGTTAGGCGTACCCATAGAATAAAGCTGCAAAGGGTGCTTGCCGGTGGGCAGGACCGCTTCGTGGCGCGAACCGGCGGTCGGGCGGTTAATGCTGCCCCAGGTGCCGCCTGCATTTTTGTTCTCTGACCAGACTTTAGCGGGCTGATACTCATTGCTGCTCATAAAATTTTCCCTTTTCACGGTTGGATGACGTAGCGGGACTGACTTCTCGCCGCTGATGGTCTAAAAATAGCGTCGATTACCCTGCTGCACCAAAAGCGGTTGTTACAGCTGATGTCAGATATAGCACCGCCGCGGCGCAACCGTTTATCAGGAAAGAGCGATCGTGCCGGTAATTCAGACACTTCCCCAGGAGAGAAAATGAAACACGATGAAGCCGCGTTAAAACAGGCGGGCCTGACCCTGACAGAGGATGGTCGGGCGTGCTGCTACTGGCAGCCATCAATGCCGGACTACCATGATAATGAGTGGGGCAGGCCGGTGGTGGACGATCGGCGACTTTTTGAAAAAGTCTGCCTGGAAGGCTTTCATTCAGGCATGTCGTGGCAGCTTATCTATAACAAACGCGAAAACTTTCGTCGCGCCTTTGCCGACTTCGACTTTTATCAGGTCGCGGCGTTCACGGATGACGACGTCGCCAGGCTGATGGCGGACAAAAGCATTGTGCGCAATCGGGCAAAAATCCTCTCCACTATCAATAATGCGCAGCGGGCTATTGAGCTACTTAACGAAGCGGGATCGCTGGCGGCCTGGTTCTGGCAGTTTGCGCCCGGGCCGGATGCCCGACCGGAAATTGTCGATCTGGCGTACTGGCAGCAAACCAAAACGTCGCCGGAAGCGATAAAGATGTCAAAGGCGTTAAAAAAGCGCGGCTGGACGTGGGTCGGGCCAGTGACCGCTTATTCTCTGATGCAGGCGCTGGGCCTGGTTAACGACCATTTGAACGGCTGCGAATGCCGTAAAGATTGTGAGCAGGAACGAGAAAAAATCTCCGCATGATAAAGGGTGCTTGCCCTGTAGCCGTCTGTACGCAGAACTGCCTTTTGCCGATAAATAATGTGGCGGGGCAGCGGCAGAGAATTGTCTGCCAGGTCATTATTCCAGCCTGACGAAGGCAGGAAGTTTGTGCTGTGATGCCGCTAACCTGACTCCCAGGGAGTCTGGTCTTTTTTATCAATAACCGGGCGGCCAGTTCGCCATGCCGTGCCGTCTTTCTGCCATTTCCCTCAGGCATTCGCCGTTGTGGATTGTGTATAGCGGCCGAATCGGCGAAAATGCCGGCCATTGATGATTAATCGCCTGTGTCTTCCTGAGCAACCTGCCCAGCGGCGGCACAGCACCAAACAGAGTTTTTTCATGTCAAATGCACCCTTTATGCAAGAGGTGGCTCGCCGCCGCACTTTTGCCATTATCTCGCACCCGGATGCCGGTAAAACCACCATCACGGAAAAAGTGCTGCTGTTCGGACAGGCGATCCAGACCGCCGGTACGGTGAAAGGGCGCGGCTCTAACCAGCACGCCAAGTCCGACTGGATGGAGATGGAAAAGCAACGTGGTATTTCGATTACCACCTCCGTAATGCAGTTTCCCTATCGCCACAGCCTGGTCAACCTGCTGGATACGCCGGGACACGAAGACTTCTCGGAAGATACCTATCGCACGCTGACGGCGGTCGACTGCTGCCTGATGGTTATTGATGCCGCCAAAGGCGTTGAGGATCGTACCCGCAAGCTGATGGAAGTTACCCGCCTGCGCGACACGCCGATCCTGACCTTCATGAATAAGTTGGACCGTGATATTCGCGATCCAATGGAAGTGCTGGACGAAGTAGAAAACGAGCTGAAGATCGCCTGTGCGCCAATCACCTGGCCTATCGGCTGCGGCAAGCTGTTTAAAGGGGTATACCACCTCTATAAAAACGAAACCTATCTTTACCAGTCTGGTAAGGGCCACACCATTCAGGAAGTTCGCGTGGTGAAAGGGCTGGATAATCCGGAGCTGGACGCCGCCATCGGCGAAGAGCTGGCGGCCCAGCTGCGTGAAGAGCTGGAGCTGGTGCAGGGCGCCTCGCACGAGTTTGATAAAGAAGCTTTCCTGAACGGCCAGCTGACGCCGGTGTTCTTCGGGACTGCACTGGGTAACTTCGGTGTGGATCATATGCTGGATGGTCTGGTGGATTGGGCGCCATCGCCGATGCCTCGCGCTACCGATACCCGTGTCGTTACCGCCGCGGACGAGAAATTTACCGGCTTCGTGTTTAAGATCCAGGCAAATATGGATCCAAAACACCGCGACCGCGTGGCCTTCCTGCGTGTGGTTTCCGGTAAATATGAGAAGGGCATGAAGCTGCGCCAGGTTCGCCTGGGCAAAGACGTGGTGATTGCCGACGCGCTGACCTTTATGGCTGGCGACCGCTCGCATGTTGAAGAGGCATATCCGGGCGACATCATCGGCCTGCATAACCATGGCACCATTCAGATCGGTGACACCTTCACCCAGGGCGAAAACATGAAGTTCACCGGTATTCCGAACTTCGCACCGGAGCTTTTCCGCCGCATTCGCCTGCGCGATCCGCTTAAGCAGAAGCAGCTGCTGAAAGGGCTGGTGCAGCTGTCGGAAGAGGGCGCCGTACAGGTGTTCCGTCCCGTACACAACAACGATTTGATTGTAGGTGCGGTGGGTGTGCTGCAGTTCGACGTGGTGGTTGCGCGTCTGAAAAGCGAATATAACGTTGAGGCAATCTACGAGTCAGTCAACGTTTCTACCGCCCGCTGGGTGGAATGCAGCGACGTGAAGAAATTCGACGAGTTCCAGCGTAAGAACGAGATCAACCTGGCGCTGGACGGCGGTGATAACCTGACTTACATCGCTCCGACCATGGTCAACCTGAATATTACTCAGGAACGCTATCCTGATGTGGTGTTCCGCAAAACGCGCGAACATTAACAGACCGATCCGGGATTGTTCTACAGGCGGCGCTTTGGCGCCGCTTTTTTTTGCCTGCTGCTACCTGAATCCTGCCTTACAGACTCATCTTAAAAAAAACCTTTTTTGTCCATTTATCCGCCATATCAATCACAAAGGGCAGCAGAATTCAGATCAGCGTCTATATTTATTTCAACAGGACGCAAAAGATGTGGCGCGGTTGCTACAAAGCCTGATTACTGCAGTCACGCCGTTTGTGACTGAAAGCTCACAGTTGTGGGTGCATTAACCTAAGAAGGAAGAGATCGATGAACAAGACTAAGATTGCTAAAACTCTGATGGCTGCTCTGGTAGGTTCTGCATTGGTTAGTGGTGCTGCGATGGCAGAAGACACTACTACGCCAAAAGCGCAGTCCACTACCGACAACGCGGGTTCTAAAATCGATAGCTCTATGAAAAAAGTCGGTGGATACATGGATGACAGCGGCGTTACGGCCAAGGTGAAAGCAGCCCTGGTGGATAACGACGCTATTAAAAGTACGGATATCTCAGTGAAAACTCACGAAGGCGTGGTTACGCTGAGTGGTTTTGTCGCTTCACAGGATCAGGCTGAACTGGCCGTTTCTGAAGCGAAAAAAATTGAGGGCGTAAAATCCGTCAGCGATAAACTACACGTAAAAGACAGCACAAAAAGCAGCGTCAGCGGCTATGCCGGTGATGCAGCAACAACCAGCGAAATTAAAGCTAAACTGTTAGCGGATGACATCGTACCGTCCCGCAACGTGAAAGTTGAAACCACTAATGGTGTGGTTCAGCTTTCTGGTTCGGTAAAAACCAAAGCACAGTCCGACCGTGCTGAAGGCATTGCCAAAGCGATTGAAGGCGTCAAGAGCGTGAAAAACGATCTGGCGGTGAAGTCGTAATACCGACGCGGGTCGGGCCCGATGGCCCGCCCGTGACAGCGCTATCGCAGGCGCGTCGTCAGGCAAAAATCAATAACAGATGATGTTCGATTTTAATATAGGGTAAGGAGAAGCTTATGTTTCGTTGGGGTATTATCTTTCTGGTTATCGCGCTGATCGCCGCTGCATTAGGTTTCGGTGGTCTGGCAGGTACGGCAGCCTGGGCGGCGAAAATCGTCTTCGTAGTCGGTATTATCATCTTCCTGATCAGCCTGTTTACCGGCCGCAAGAAGTTATAGCTTTAAGACTCTCCCCGGCAGCCTTGGCGCTGCCCCAGGAAAGTAGCGGCGGGCCGGCTGGCCCGTCTGCAATCCCTTCTTTTTCTCCTGTCTCACTTCTCGCTACATTTCGTCATTATTTATCCCTCTGCATTTACATTTATAGCAACAAGCGCCAAACCGCTGTGCTGGCCTGAGCGTATTCTCACCGCATCGCAGATTTCAGAGGGGGAGAACGGTGGGCAAACGCATTCCAATTACGCTCGGCACTATCACGCCACTGGCGCTGAAGCCTTTTCGTCCCGGTAAGCTTGCTCTGGTCTGTGAAGGCGGTGGACAGCGCGGCATTTTTACCGCTGGCGTGCTGGATGAGTTTCAGCGGGCCGGTTTTAACCCTTTTGACCTGCTAATTGGCACTTCTGCTGGGGCACAGAATCTCTCCGCGTTTATCTGCGGCCAGCCTGGCTATGCCCGCCGGGTCATCACGCGCTATACCACCAGCAAACTTTTCTTTGATCCGCTGCGCTTTGTGCGGGGCGGCCATCTGATCGATCTCGACTGGCTGGTGGATATCACGGCAAAAGAGTTTCCGCTGGCAATGACGGCGGGTGAAGAAGCGTTCTCGCAGGGTCGCGAATTTTACATGTGCGCCTGCCGCAGTGATGACTACTCGCCGGGCTACTTCGCGCCCACGGCGGCGAACTGGCTGAACATTATCAAGGCTTCCAGCGCCATTCCCGGTATGTATCGGCCCGGCGTCGATCTGGACGGTATCAGCTATCTGGATGGCGGCATCAGCGATGCGGTGCCGGTACGGGAAGCGGCGCGGCGTGGCGCCGACACCATTGTGGTCATCCGCACCGTGCCGTCACAAATGACCTATACGCCGCAGTGGCTGAAACGCTTTGAGCGCTGGCTGGACAAAGGCGCGCTACAGCCGCTGGTCAATATCCTGCATTTGCATGAAGAGAGCTACCGCCAGACGCAGCAGTTTATTAACAACCCGCCGGGCGATCTGAATATTGTTGAAATCTTTCCTCCGCGCGCGCTGGCAAGTATGGCGCTGGGCAGCCGTATCACCTCGTTGAACCAGGACTATCATCTGGGCCGTCGCTGTGGCCGCTATTTTTTGGCTACAATAGGGCAGTGGCTGCATAACGAGGCGCAGTCCGCCGCGCCGGTTGTCCCGGCCGCGCCGCCCGCCAATGAACCGGCCATCGCGCCGCTGGCGAGTAACGATGATGATTTTCCTGAAGGATCGTTGGCATGACTTTTGTCGATACGCACTGTCATTTTGATTTCGCCCCTTTTTGCGGCGACGAGGCGGAAAGCCTGCGTCAGGCGGCCGAAGCCGGGGTGGAAAAGATCATCGTGGTGGGCGTCGCGGCGGATCGTTTTGCCGGCGTGTTGGCGCTGGCCGAACGCTATGATCCTTTATACGCGGCGCTGGGCACGCATCCAATGGCGATTGCCGGGCATCAGGAAGCGCATTTACACCAGCTTGAAGCGTGCCTGCGACAGCGTACGCCAAAGCTGATAGCGATCGGCGAGATCGGCCTGGATCTTTATATCGAAGATCCGCAGTTCGACAAGCAGCAGGCAGTGCTGGATGCGCAGCTGAGGCTGGCGAGGCAGTACGATCTGCCGGTCATCCTGCACTCAAGGCGCACGCACGATAAGCTGGCGATGCATCTGCGAAAGCTTGATTTACCCGCTCGTGGCGTGGTGCACGGTTTTGCCGGCAGCGAGCAGCAGGCCCTGGCTTTT
>DOOK01000115.1 GCA_003512805.1 Erwinia sp.
ACCGCCACGTTTTTATCAGAAAGATGCGGGAAATTTTTCATCGCTTCCTCAATACCGATCAAATGCGCTGGATTGTGCAGCGGGGCAAAAGAGGAAGCGTCTTTAATGCCCTGAACAATGTCCTGATCGATGACCACGGATTGGCTCAGCTTTTCGCCCCCGTGCACAATACGGTGACCTATTGCAGTAATTTGTGCAGACAGGGCCGGTTTTTGTGCCAGAATAGTTTTAACGATAAAGTTAAGCGCTTCACTGTGAGCTGCGCCAGCGCCCAAAGTGGCTTCCTGTTTTTCGCCTTCCAGTTTCCACTTAATGCGCGCGTCGGGCAGATGGAAACATTCGGCTAAACCGGAAAGATATTCGTCGCCGTTTGCGGGATCAAGAATGGCGAATTTTAACGAAGAGCTACCGCAGTTCAAAACCAGAACTAACTTACTCGACATGGTAGATCCTATTGGTTGAGGGTGGCGAAAAAAAACTCAATCAGACTATCAGCGTAGCGCATGAAAGCTGGTACATTATGATGAACATCATGCTGTCGGTATAATTTGTCCGAAAGCAAAAAAATTTCATAAAAGTCTAAAGATTTTTTGAATTGGTGCACGCCGACCCCTGTCAGCCAGGCAGAGTCGCAGCAAGCATGTAACAGCCATTCAACAATCGCGCACAGGATAACCAGAGTGCCTTGTAAAGACAAAATTTTTTGAATGGTGTCAGGTAAAGTTGTTACATGGTATTTTTTGTTTAATTTTTATCCGTGAAGTTGAGGTCAACCATGGCAAATGAATCCGGCACTGTCGGTTGGTTCAAGCTGTTTCAGAACGGGCAGCATTATATGAAGACGTGGCCTGCCGACAAGCGCCTCGCGCCGCTGTTTCCGGAAAACAGAGTCTCTACGGCGACGCGCTTCGGCATCCGTTTTATGCCGCCGCTGGCTATCTTCGCCATGACCTGGCAGATTGCCCTGGGGGGCCAGCTCGGCCCTGCGGTGGCGACTGCGCTGTTTGCCTGTAGCCTGCCGATGCAGGGCTTGTGGTGGTTGGGCAAGCGTTCCGCCACGCCTTTACCTCCTGCGCTGCTGAGCTGGTTTCACGAAATGCGCGAAAAACTGCAGGCGGCTGGCCAGGCGCTGGCCCCTGTAGAAGGCAAACCTACCTATCAGGCGCTGGCGGACGTGCTGAAACGCGCTTTCAAACAGCTCGACAAAACTTTCCTCGACGATCTTTGAGGACGGCAGGCTTCGCCGTCACGGCGGCGAAAAACTGCTCTGCATCAAAGAAGTCGCGTTTTGCTGTGCCTCGCCACAGCGCGTTGTGCGATCTTTAACCCTCTTTTCATTTTGTCCACCGCGACACCAGGAGTTAATGATGGAAATGACCCACGCACAGCGTTTGATCCTCTCTAATCAGTACAGGCTGATGAGCCTGCTGGATCCTGATAACCTCGAGCGCTACCACCGTCTGCAAACCATCGTCGAACGAGGCTATGGCCTTCAAATGCGCGAGCTGGACGGGGAATTCGGCGAGCTGCCGGAAGCCGTCTGCCGTAACCTGATTGATGTGATGGAAATGCACCACGCGCTGCACGTGTCCTGGACAAATCTGAAAGATTGCGGAGGAATCGAAGCGCGCCGCATAGCGTTTTTAGGCTTTGACGCCGCTACCGAGGCGCAATTTCTCGGTTACGTGCGGTTTATGGTACAGATTGAAGGCCGCTACACTCAGTTTGATGCGGGCAGCCACGGCTTTAACGCCCAGACGCCAATGTGGGAAAAGTATCAACGAATGCTGGCTGTGTGGCACACTTGTCCAAGGCAGTATCATCTGAGCGCGAACGAGATCGCGCAAATCATCAACGCCTGAGAAGGAATATGGAGTGAAGTGTAAAGGTTTTCTGTTTGATTTGGACGGCACGCTGGTGGATTCTTTACCGGTAGTCGAACGCGCCTGGGTAAACTGGGCTTCGCAGCACGACATCGCAGCGGATGATGTGCTGAATTTCATCCACGGCAAGCAGGCTATCACCTCACTGCGTCATTTTATGGCCGGCGCGTCTGAAGAGGCCATTCAGCAGGAGTTTCTGGCGCTGGAAAAAACCGAAGCGGAAGATACCGACGGCATTGTGGCCTTACCGGGCGCGGTTGAGCTCCTCGCCACGCTCAATGAGCTACATATTCCGTGGGCTATCGTGACGTCAGGATCCGTTCCCGTTGCTTCGGCCCGTCGTAAAGCAGCTGGCCTGCCGGAACCGGAAATCTTCGTGACGGCTGAACGCGTGCAAAATGGCAAACCGGCACCGGATGCCTATCTGCTCGGTGCCCAGCTGCTGCAACTGGAGCCGGAAGAGTGTGTGGTGGTGGAAGATGCCGCCGCGGGCATCCTTTCCGGCCTTGCCGCCGGCAGTCATGTGATTGCCGTCAACGCGCCAGCCGGGTCGCCTCGTCTGGAAGAGGTCGACATGCAGCTCAGCTCGCTGGAAGAGCTGATCATCAACAAAAATGGTGATGGCACCATCGACGTACATCGAAAGCACTAACTTATGATTTAGCCCCGCATCCGCGGGGCTTTTTTATGGCATCCTTCCGCTGTTTTTACTCATAAGCGGGAAGCGAATGTGAATAACGAGCTTATCTGGGTGCTAAGCCTGTTGGCGATGGCGATCGTGCTGTTTGTCAGCGGTAAGGTGCGCATGGACGTTGTGGCGCTGCTGGTCATTATTGCCTTTGTGCTCAGCGGCACGCTGACCTTGCAGGAAGCCACGATGGGCTTCAGCGATGCCAATGTATTGCTTATTGCCGCGCTGTTCGTGATTGGCGAAGGGCTGGTAAGAACCGGCGTGGCGCTGAGAATGGGCGACTGGCTGATGAAAATGGCGGGGAGTAGCGAAGCAAAAATGCTGGCTTTGCTGATGCTGACCGTTGCAGGCCTGGGCGCGTTTATGAGCTCGACCGGCGTGGTGGCCATTTTCATCCCGGTGGTCATGAGCGTATCGGCAAAGATGAACCGCTCGCCGGGCAGGCTGATGATGCCGCTGAGCTTTGCAGGCCTGATCAGCGGCATGCTGACGCTGGTGGCCACGGCGCCTAATCTGGTTATCAATAGCGAACTGGTGCGGGAAGGGCTGGCAGGATTTGGCTTCTTTGACGTCACGCCGATTGGCCTGGTCGCGCTGCTGCTGGGCATTGGCTACATGCTTGTCGCGCGTTTATGGTTGGGGGAGGCGGAAACCAAAACCGCCCGTAAGGGACAGGAACGCACTTTTCGGGATTTGATAAAAGATTACAGGCTAAGCGGCAGAGCGCGCCGTCTGGCCGTTCACCCGACGTCGTCGCTGATTGGTAAGCCGCTGGATGATTTGCGCCTGCGTAAGCGTTACGGCATCAATGTAGTAGGGCTGGAGCGCTGGCGTAAATTCCGACGGGTGATGGTGCCAGTGACCGGCTTAACGCAGTTTCGTGCCCGCGACGTCCTGCTGATCGATATGTCTGCCGCCGATATTGATATCCGTGAATTTTGCAGCGAATACCAGCTTGAACCGATGATCCTGCGCGGGGAATACTTTTCCGATCGCGCGCAGGATGTTGGTATGGCGGAAGTCCTGATTTTTCCCGATTCTGAATTACAGGGGAAAACGCTGCGGGAAAGCGCGTTTCGTACGCGTTACGGTGTAAGCGTGATCGGCATCCGTCGGCGTGGCGAAGTGCTGGAAGGCGTGCTGAGCGATCTGCCGCTGGAACAGGGTGACTGTTTGCTGGTGATCGGCGACTGGAAAAAAATCACTCAGCTACAGCAGCAAAAGCGGGATGTGCTGCTGCTCAGCCTGCCCGCCGAAGTAAAGGACGTAGCGCCCGCCAGCAGCCAGGCGCCGCACGCCCTTTTTTGCCTGGCACTGATGGTCGCCATGATGCTCACCAATGAAATTCCCAATCCTGTCGCGGCATTAATCGCCTGTCTGCTGATGGGCAAATTTCGCTGCATCGATATGGAAAGCGCCTATCGGGCGATCCACTGGCCGAGCATTATCCTGATTGTTGGTATGATGCCGTTTGCGCTGGCGCTGCAAAAAACCGGGGGCATTACGCTGATTGTGGACGGACTCATGGATGTGGCCGGCGGCTATACGCCGCACGTTATGCTGACCTGTCTCTTTATACTCTGCGCGACTATCGGCCTGTTTATTTCTAATACCGCCACGGCGGTGCTGATGGCACCGGTAGGGGTGGCAGCCGCGCATCAAATGGGCGTGTCGCCTTATCCTTTCGCGATGATTGTGGCGGTAGCGGCTTCCAGCGCCTTTATGACGCCGGTTTCAAGCCCGGTTAACACGCTGGTGCTGGGGCCGGGCGGCTACCGCTTCAGCGATTTTGTCAAAACGGGCGTGCCTTTTACGCTATTGATTATGGTGGTCAGCGTGCTGCTGGTGCCGCTGCTTTTTCCATTTTGAGTGCGGCTACAGCGATTCCTGACTGATTTCATCCAGCGAGAGGCTAAAGCTGGGCACGAAAACCTCCACAAAATAGTCCATTTCCGGGCTGCGCCGTTGGGTCAGCGTCTTCTCCAGCCGGGCTTTTGCCAGCTGGAACTCATGATTACCGGCGGCAAGCTCCTCCAGGCATTTCAGGTAGGCGCAGAGCGCGTCGGCCTGTTTAACGATCGCCGTCTCGTCTTCGCTGCGCTGCTGCTCATCCAGCAGCGGGCGCCAGGCGTCCTGCAGCTCTTCGGGCAGCATTTCAACCAGTTTTTGCTGCGCTATTTTTTCAATTTTCTTATATTCGTTAGCGATCTGCGCGTTGTAATACTTCACCGGCGTGGGCAAATCCCCCGTCAGGACCTCGCTGGCGTCATGGTACATCGCTATCAGCGCGATCCTTTCAGCGTTGAGGTTACCGTTGAATTTTTTATTTTTAATCACTGCCAGCGCGTGAGCCACCATAGCGACCTGCAGGCTGTGCTCGGAGACGTTTTCTGTGCGCACGTTGCGCATCAATGGCCAGCGGTTGATGAGTTTTAAACGGGAGAGATGGGCGAAAAAATGGCTTTGATTCATCGAGCGGTTTCCTGTGCCTGAAGACCAGAGCGGGAGAGGTTCCGCTCTGGCATCACAGTATAGCCGCTTCAGTTCATAGTTTGCAGCGATATTGGCCGACGCGAGACTACTGGCGATAGCCTTCCAGGAAACGACCAAACTTGCCGATAGCCATCGACAAATCGTTTACGTGAGGCAGGGTAACGATGCGCACGTGATCCGGCCATGGCCAGTTGAAGGCGCTGCCTTGAACCAACAGCACTTTTTCCTGCAGCAGAAAATCCAGCACCATTTTTTGATCGTCGTGGATATTAAATTTTTTGGCATCGATTTTTGGGAACATATAGAGCGCGCCGTCTGGCTTGACGCAGCTGACGCCCGGAATATCGTTAATCAGTTCCCAGGCACGCTGACGCTGTTCATACAGTCTGCCACCCGGCACAATAAACTCGCTGATACTCTGGTAACCGCCAAGCGCGGTCTGAATGGCATGCTGTGCGGGAACGTTGGCGCACAGGCGCATCGAAGCCAGCATCTCCAGCCCTTCGATATAGCCTTTAGCATGTTTTTTTGGCCCGTTCAGTACCATCCAACCCTGACGGAAACCCGCCACACGGTAAGTTTTAGAAAGACCGTTAAAGGTAATAGTCAACAGGTCCGGCGCCAGCGCGGCGATAGAGTGGTGCTGAGCGGCGTCATAAAGGATCTTGTCGTAGATTTCATCGGCGAAAATGATCAAATTATGCTGTCTGGCCAGCTCCACAACTTCCAGCAGCAGCTCCTTGCTGTAAACTGCGCCGGTTGGATTATTAGGGTTAATAATCACAATACCGCGGGTGCGTGGCGTAATTTTGCTGCGAATATCGTCCAGGTCCGGGAACCATCCAGCCGATTCGTCACACAAATAGTGTACGGCTTTACCACCGGATAGTGAAACTGCAGCCGTCCATAGTGGATAATCGGGTGCCGGCACCAGCATCTCATCACCGCTGTTCAGCAACGCCTGCATCGACTGGACGATCAGTTCAGAAACGCCGTTGCCGATATAGACATCCTCGACGGTAACTTCGCGCAGGCCGCGAGCCTGGTAATGCTGCACGATAGCTTTACGCGCCGAGTAAAGGCCTTTTGAATCACAATAGCCCTGTGCGCTCGGGAGGTTGCGAATGACATCAACCAGAATTTCATCAGGGGCTTCAAAACCAAAAGGCGCGGGATTGCCAATATTGAGCTTGAGGACTTTATTGCCTTCTTCTTCAAGGCGTCGGGCCTCTTTTAACACCGGGCCACGGATGTCGTAACAAACGTTATCGAGCTTGCTGGATTTATCAATTGGGGTCATTTCATTCGCCTTTGGCTGAGCCGCATTCCTGCCGTGGAAAAGTAAACCCGCACAATGTACTCCTCTCGCCAGCGCTTTTGAAGCCCGATAGCGGCTTTGTCCGGCGTGCTTGCGCGTTGATGGGAAGGCCGGAAAGAGGAATAGGTACGCCTCTGCTGCTTTTCGGAAGAGAAGGTTTAATAAAACTTACGCCTGCACGGGGCGCTGGTCTAAAGAAAAAAGCCCATTTTTTTTCCTGCAAAAAAACTTTTTTTGTCAGGTTAAGGTAAAATAAAGTGTATTGATACCAGGGTGAACTATTCAATATTCCTTAACTGAGTGCGCGGAAGTTGCTCGCCGTGCTGTTTGCGGCTTACGGTGAAAAGGCAGGAGAACATCCGCTGGAACGCGCTACAATTGCTGATATATTGTTACTAATTGATAAATTTTATCGCGCAAAGCGTGCAGAAGATGCGATTCACAATAAAAAATTATTTTACTGATAAGAATAATCGGATTTGGGCTTAAAAATTAATCGACAGTATGTCAGGATATCCTTCAGGAAAAGGTGCATCTGAGACGCCCGTTTCCCAAAGTATGTTTAGCTTGTTTTATCGCCATAAATGTTAAGTTTTTTTTACTATTAATTTGCCGTAACTACAGTGTA
>DOOK01000245.1:0-5618 GCA_003512805.1 Erwinia sp.
CCGAGATCTACACCACGACTACACTCTTTCCCTACACGACGCTCTTCCGATCTTGCAGTACCGCCACCAGCTCCGGCATTTCGGTCATTTCGACCTTTTTCGCCAGCCGCACGCCAATGGCTCCCCCGATCACCATCGCCATCAGCACCCAGCCAACGCGGCTGCTGTCGGGGCCAAGCAGCGTTGCCAGTAATGCAATCGCCATCCCGCTGATGCCAAACAGGTTGCCCTGTTTCGCGGTTTCATGCTTTGACAACCCGGCAAGGCTGCAAATAAAAAGAATTGCGGCAACAATGTATGCTGCAGTCACTAATCCGCCAGACATTGATTACCCCTTAGTGTTTACGAAACATTTTCAGCATGCGCTGAGTCACGGTGAAGCCACCGAAGATATTGATGCTGGCAATCAGCACGGCAATAAAGGAGAAGAAGCTGACCCAGCCACCGTGTCCCATTTGCAGTACCGCACCGACAACGATGATGCCGGATATTGCGTTGGTGACCGACATCAGCGGTGTATGCAGTGCATGGCTGACGTTCCACACCACGTAATAACCCACCACGCAGGCAAGCGCGAACACGGTGAAATGGGTCAGGAAAGCGGGCGGCGCAACGTTGGCGAGCCAGCCAAACAGAAGGATGGCCAGCGCCAACAGCGCATATTTACGGAACGGTGAAGCGGGTTGAGCCTCTGGTTTTTCAGGGGCTTTAACGGCGGCAGGCGCCGCTTTCGGCGCGGCAGAAACCTGAATCGGCGGCGCAGGCCAGGTAATGTCGCCCTCGCGTACTACGGTTACCCCCCGAATGACCACATCGTCGAAGTCGATAACGATTTCGCCGTTTTTCTCTTTGCAGAGTAATTTGAGCAGGTTGACCAGGTTAGTGCCATAAAGCTGTGAGGATTGGGTAGGCAGGCGGCCCGGCAAATCGGTATAGCCGATGATTTTCACGCCATTCTCGGTGGTAGTCACCCGATCCGCCACGGTCAGTTCGCAGTTGCCACCGGTTTGTGCCGCCAGATCGACAACCACACTGCCCGGCTTCATAGAGGCCACCATTTCTGCGGTGATGAGCTTTGGTGCCGGCTTGCCTGGGATCAGCGCCGTGGTAACGATGATATCTACATCCTTCGCCTGCGCGGCAAACAGCGCCATTTCCGCTTTGATAAAGGCCTCGGACATCACTTTGGCATAGCCATCGCCACTGCCTGCCTCTTCCTCAACGTCCAGCTCAAGGAATTCCGCGCCCATGCTTTGCACCTGTTCTTTCACCTCCGGGCGGGTATCAAAAGCACGCACGATAGCGCCAAGGCTGCCAGCCGCACCAATGGCGGCCAGGCCTGCAACGCCTGCGCCTATCACCATCACTTTAGCCGGCGGGACTTTGCCTGCGGCTGTAATCTGCCCGGTAAAGAAGCGGCCAAACTCATGCGCGGCCTCAATAATAGCGCGGTAACCGGCGATATTAGCCATGGAGCTGAGCGCATCCAGCGACTGTGCACGGGATATGCGCGGTACCGCATCCATCGACATCACGGTAACCTTACGCGCCGCCAGTTTCTCCAGCAGAGCCGGATTTTGTGCGGGCCAGATAAAGCTGACCAGCGTGCTGCCTTCCCGGGCTTGCGCGATTTCCTCATCTATCGGCGCGTTAACTTTGAGCACGATGTCCGCCTGCCAGACCGCGGCGTTCTCAACCAGCGTGGCACCTGCTGCAGCGTAGGCTTCGTCGTCAAAGCTGGCCAGCCGACCTGCGCCCCGCTCTACTGCCACGCTGAAGCCCAGCGCCAGCAGCTGCTCAACCGTTTTAGGCGTGGCGGCGACTCGCGTCTCGTTGGGCAACCGCTCTTTGGTAATTCCAATCAGCATAGTATTCCCTTTCATCAGAGGTAAGACGATCACTTTCTGTGGCGGCGCGGCGTCGGCACGTCGCCTGTTTTACTACGAACGCTTTATAACCTACTGAAAACAGCCCGGTCATACCAGCCGTTACCGTGCCGTTTTCTCTTTTTATGCCCGAAAAATCCGGCATGAGTGGCAAAATCGCGATTTTACGCGCTTAATAGACCCTGCTCTGCCTATAATCTGCTACGGAAAAGTGACAAAATAATCATAATGTCGTGTAAAAAGATAATAATTAACAGTTGATTACCGATAATATTGATACTATTTAGTGGCTTAGATAACAAATAAAATCCAAAAGCCTCGATTTAACACTTATATAATATCTCCCGGCGCCGTTGCGCTTGTTGCCTCGTCACCGGACGTAAAATGGCTGAGACAGGACGCATTATTACATGCAATAATCGAGAGCTAATCTGTTACACATCAAGAGTCCAGCACGTTTTCGTACTCATTTTTTTGCGCAAGGCGAAGGATTATTTTTATGAAGCTGAAGATTACTGTTCTGGCATCAGCCCTGTTGTCGCTTACCTCACTTTCCGTTTATGCGGCCCAGGAACTGACGCCGCAGAAAGCGGCATCGCTGAAGCCTTTCGATCGCATCAGCATTACCGGCCGTTTTAACGCCATTAACGAAGCCAACGAGGCGATATCGAAACGTGCCGACGAGCTGGGCGCGAAAGCGTTTTACGTGCAGAGCATCAACGACAGCAACAATAACGGTGGCAACTGGCGCGTAGTGGCAGACATCTACCGTGACGATGCGCCGCCAGCGCCAAAATCGCAGGATCGCGTGATTAACGGCGTACGCGAGCTGACCAAAGCGGAAGCCTACAAGCTGGAACCTTTTGATACGGTTTCCGTAAACGGCTTCTATCACAGCCAGCCGGATGTTAACGACGCGATCACCCGTAAAGCGAAAGAGAAAGGCGCAGCCTCTTTCTTTATTATTCGTCAGATTGATGCCAACAGCGGCGGCAATCAGTACGTGACTGCCTATATCTACAAAGCCGATGCGAAAGCGCGCAAGGTCCAGTCCCCGGATCTGATCCCGGCCGATTCCCAGGCCGGTAAAGCCGCTATCGCTGCAGGCGGTACGGCGGCCAAAACCGTGCAGATCCCGGGCGTGGCCTCTTCCGAAACGCCAAGCAATAAAGTTGGCCGCTTCTTTGAAACGCAATCTTCTACCGGTCAGCGCTATACCGTGAGAACGCCGGCAGGCAAGAGCGTGCAGGAAGTTAATGCGATTACCGCTGCGCAAATGCAACCGTTCGACAGCGTGACCTTTACCGGCCACTTCGGGACGCCAACGGAGATTTCCGACGCCGTAGGCCGTGCGGCCATCGAGAAAGGTGCGAAGTATTACCATATTACTCGCCAGTGGTCTAACCAGAGCGGTGGCAATCTGACCGTTTCTGCCGACTTGTTTAAATAAGGATCCGGCAAGCCTGGTCAAGGCGCGTCTGCACGTCAGGCGCGCCTCTTTCGCGCCGGATACCCTGTTCTCCCCCCAGCACGTTTGCATAATGCCCCGTCATATTTTGCATACTCAATCACTTTTCGCCCTCTTTCGCATTGCATCTCGCCAGGCCACTCCGTAAAATCGCCGCCGGTTTCAGGGGATTTCGTCGGGTTTAGCGATGCAAAGCGTATAAATAGCGAGCTATCTACCCTGTTATGGTTTTTTATTCTGGTTTCGGGATGCTTTTTTGGACAAAAAATTAGGTCTTACCGCGCTAACGGCGCTGGTACTGAGTTCCATGCTGGGCGCCGGCGTCTTCAGTCTGCCACAAAATATGGCGTTAGTGGCCGGGCCAGCGGCACTGCTGACGGGCTGGGCGATCACTGGCATCGGCATTATTATGCTGTCGCTGGCGCTCTTGCTGCTGACCCGTCTTAAACCCGAGCTGGACGGCGGTATTTATACTTACGCCCGTGAGGGCTTCGGTGAGCTGGTCGGCTTTTGCTCGGCCTGGGGCTACTGGCTTTGCGCGGTTATCGCTAATGTCTCTTATCTGGTGATTGTCTTTTCTGCCCTGAGCTTCTTTACCGATTCGCCAGGCCACGTTGTGTTTGGCGACGGCAATACCTGGCAGGCCGTACTGGGCGCCTCGGTGCTGCTATGGTTGGTGCACGGACTGGTGCTACGCGGGGTGCAAACGGCAGCGAGCATTAACCTGGTCGCCACATTGGGCAAGCTGGTGCCGCTGGGGCTGTTTGTCGTGCTGGCAATAGCGGCCTTTAATCTCGACCGTTTCCGCTTCGATTTTTCGGGTATGGAACTGGGTGTACCGGTGTGGGCGCAGGTCAAAAACACCATGCTGATCACGCTGTGGGTATTTATCGGTGTGGAAGGCGCGGTAGTGGTTTCCGCCCGTGCCAGAGACAAAAAAGACGTGGGCCGCGCCACGCTGCTGGCGGTGATTGCCGCGCTGGTAGTTTATCTGCTGGTTACGCTGCTCTCTCTTGGCATTGTCCCACGAGCGGAGCTGGCCCAAATGCGTAACCCTTCAATGGCGGGCTTGCTGGATCGCCTGATTGGATCCTGGGGCGATATGGTTATCGCACTGGGGCTGATAGTCTCGGTAAGCGGCGCCTACCTCAGCTGGACGATTATGGCGGCGGAAGTGCCGATGCTGGCGGCCGGAAACGGTACTTTTCCGCGTTCGCTGGCGAAGCAGAACGCACGTGGTGCGCCATCCGCCTCGCTTTGGCTGACTAACCTGAGCGTGCAGGGCTGTCTTATTCTGATTTGGCTGACCGGTTCTGATTACAATACGCTGCTGACCATCGCGTCGGAGATGGTGCTGGTGCCCTATTTGCTGGTAGGTGCCTACCTGTTTAAAGTTGCTCGTGCCCAGCAGAAAACGGCGGCACTGGTCGTAGCGCTGGGTGCCAGTGCCTATGGTCTGTGGCTGCTGTATGCTTCCGGACCGCTGCATCTTTTGCTTTCGGTGGTGCTTTACGCACCGGGAATGCTGCTGTTTATCTGGGCGCGCCGCAATGGGCAAGGGAAGGGTTATCTCAATAAACTGGAAAAAGTCGCGATGGGCGTATTGATTGCCGGCGCCGCGCCGGCAACGTGGATGCTGCTGCGTTAGTGGGAAAAAGCAGGCATGGCGATCGTTAAGCGGTCGTCATGCTGTTCCAGCGAAAGTGGCTTAACGTATTCTTTGCGTATAGCGTCAAGCTGCTGGTCAGAAAGCGGATAAGGCAGCAGAATTTCAAAGCGTTCAATATGCTGTTGTTCAGCCAGCGTTATCAATCGGGCGATATTTATCTCGTCGCTCACCTGGGTAGAGATGATCTGTAGCGCCAGGGCTTTCAGCCTTTCTGAAGGGGGACAGGCGGGGTCGGGTGAGTTTTTAGTCACCATCCCGAAAATAGGCATAACGCCGTAAATAGCGTCAACAAAGCTCCAGCGTTTCTTACAGGAAGCCGCGAGAAAATCGATATAGTTCAGGCAGATATGGCAATCCCGTCCCGTTGAAGCCTGCTCTTTATCAGTCACCCTTTTCTCCCCTTTCTCCGTTAATCAACGCACTGCTTCGTCAGGCAACAACCCTGTCGAATATAATGACATATTTTATGCCATTTATACTATACATCGAGAGTTATTTAGCTTTGACTCATAGTAGTCAGCGTAAACATTGGGTAATCTTGCTACTCCTTCGTAAAAAAATGTCGCTATGAATAAAATTGTATTCGTTGAGGACG
>DOOK01000245.1:5757-7007 GCA_003512805.1 Erwinia sp.
AGGACGATCGGGACGTGGGCGAACTTATCGCCGCCTACCTGAAACGTCATGATATTGAAGTTATCGTAGAAAGCCGTGGCGACCGTGCCGAAGCCACGATAGAGGCGGCCATGCCCGATCTGGTTATGCTGGATATTATGCTGCCAGGCAAGGATGGCATGACGCTGTGTCGCGATCTGCGCGCCAGCCAGACGTGGTCCGGTCCGATTGTGCTGCTGACCTCGCTGGACAGCGATATGAATCATATTTTATCGCTGGAAATGGGTGCCAACGACTATATCCTGAAAACCACGCCGCCTGCGGTGCTACTGGCACGCCTGCGGCTGCACCTGCGTCAGGCGGCAACACACGGTGACGAGGCGGTTATCGCCCCGGCCGTCAGCGCGCAAAAAGCTTTGCGTTTTGGCACCCTGACCGTGGACGCCGTTAACCGCCAGGTCACGCTGGGGGGAGAGACTATCGCGCTTTCCACCGCTGATTTCGATCTGCTGTGGGAGCTGGCGACCCATGCCGGTTCCATCCTCAACCGCGATGCCCTGCTGAAAACGCTGCGCGGGGTGAGTTATGACGGTATGGATCGCAGCATTGACGTGGCGATTTCACGCCTGCGCAAAAAGTTACTGGACAGCGCGACCGAGCCTTATCGCATTAAAACTATCCGCAACAAAGGTTATTTGTTTGCCCCGCACGCCTGGGACACGCAATGAAGAAGCTATTTATACAGTTTTATCAAGCCTATAATGGATAACCATTTGATATCAAAATAAATTACTTGAATATCAACTATTAATGAAAACTCAAAGTGGGCAGACAAGGACAGATGCGAACTTTTTTTGCCCATTTTTCTGTCCTTTTTGCACCAAATGCCTCTTTTTATGCCTCTAAAACCCGCCGTTATCTGGCTCGAAAGGAAGAGTTCAGACGTAATTATACTTTCCCATATAACTGGTTTTATATACAGCAATCCAGATAATGCTGCGAGGCACTATTCAGCTGTATGTTCATTCAACCTGATTAAATTACCAGCAACCACGACACATCAGACCAGGTTATCATCAAGCAAGGTTCAGTAGCCGTAAGATACGTTCAGGTGAGATTAGAAGCTAAATTATATGGGTGCCTGATTGCTAACAACCTTATAAATTAAAAGGGATTTTATGATAAGCGCAAAGAGTCTAGCCAATGATATGGTTGAGTCCATCAATGTAAACAGTAATTTTTTAAAATCATTCGCAGGTGGTGCACTCGAA
>DOOK01000114.1:0-8494 GCA_003512805.1 Erwinia sp.
ACCGCTCTTGCGATCTCCGGCCCGTTTTTCATAAAGACGGAAATAGTTCTGGAAGGTGATGGAGGCCAGCGTCTGGTTCTCGTTCTGGATCTCCACGCCTTCTTTAGCCTCCACGGCCTGGTGCAAACCGTCCGACCAGCGGCGACCCTGCATGGTACGGCCTGTATGTTCATCGACGATAATAACTTCGCCATCTTTCACGATATAGTCCACGTCGCGCGTAAAGAGCGCATGAGCGCGCAGCGCCGCAGTAACGTGGTGCATCATCATGATGTTTCCTGGCGAGTAAAGCGACTCGCCCTCTTCCATGATCCCTTCGCTGACCATCAGCCCTTCCACTTTCATCAGGCCGCGTTCGGTCAGATGCACCTGACGTCCTTTTTCATCCACGGAGAAGTCGCCTTCGCCCTGGAAAGTGTCGGAATCTTCTTTGTCCTGACGGATCAGGTGAGGAATGATTTTGTTAACTTTGATATAGAGTTCGGAGCTGTCTTCCGCTGGACCAGAGATAATCAGCGGCGTACGCGCCTCATCGATCAGGATGGAGTCAACCTCATCCACCAGCGCATAGTTGAGCTTGCGCTGCACGCGGTCTTCAGGGCTGAACGCCATGTTGTCGCGCAGATAGTCGAAACCGTATTCGTTGTTGGTGCCGTAGGTGATATCGGCGGCGTAGGCTTCACGCTTGGCCGGAGCAGGCATTCCCGGCAGGTTGATGCCGATGCTCAGGCCCAGAAACTCGAACAGTGCGCGGTTGTTTTCTGCATCGCGCTGCGCCAGATAGTCGTTCACTGTGACTACGTGCACGCCTTTTCCGCTAAGGGCGTTCAGGTAAGCAGGCAGCGTAGCGGTCAGGGTTTTACCTTCACCAGTACGCATTTCCGCGATGCAGCGATCGTTCAGCACCATGCCGCCCAGCAGCTGCACGTCAAAGTGACGCATGTTAAAGACGCGCTTGCTGGCCTCACGCACGGTAGCAAAGGCTTCCGGGATCAGGTTTTCCAACACTTCGCCTTTCTCCAGACGGGCGCGGAACTCGGCAGTTTTCGCCTTCAGCTCATCATCGGACAGCTTCTCAAAGTCCGGTTCCATCTTGTTGATCTGCTCAACCACTTTGCGCATACGGCGCAGCGTACGATCGTTACTGCTACCAAAAACCTTGGTTAATAATTTGATTAACATAAACAATATTCTCTCAGCCACTGCTTCTACAGCGCATCACTAAACTTTTAATGGGGGAACTATAGTTGATTTATGAGAGAGAGGCAGGCCCGGCCCGAATACCCTGCACGCTGGCCAGCCACAGGCCGGTCTGATAGCGAGGCGCATCCGTTATCTGCTGCGTTACCGTCTGACGAACAATAGCGGGCGGTCTGGCCTCATGCGTTAACAGCGCATTCAGCGTATCCAGCAGCGCCAGCCTGTGTACTTCAAGCGGCGTGGCCTGCTCAATAACGGCAGTCGGCGTCAACGTAAAAGAGAGATGGCGAATAACGGTGCGGATAGCGTGCTGGTGCCAGTAATCCACATTGAAGCTGGTACGACGGGCAAACAGCGCAAGGCTGTCAACACGCACGCTGTTGTTGATATTCAGGCTTCTGGAAGCGGTTTCTGGTAAGGTATCACCTGAGGCGTGAGGCAGACCAAAGCTCGCCGCGACCATCCCCAACAGGAGATGCGGCCAGAAATAACGTCTGCCAAATTGTCGCCAACAATTAAGAATACCCACTGTTTTCCGCCGGAGCCTGCTATGCGCGATAGTCGCCCGCAATCAATTGAAAGTTTTTTCGAAGCTGCAGAAGGCCAGAGTATGCTGCAATCCATTCAGCAACGCGCTATTGCGCTGAATAAGTTGAACCGTGCATTGCAGGGTATTATCCCGGCTCAGCTGCATCCCTGGTGCCGCGTGGCGAATTTTCGCCAGGGCGTTCTGGTGCTTGAAACCGCTAACGCCAGCTGGATGATGCGCTTACGCTATGAACAATCCAGCCTGCTGTCAGCTTTACGAGCGCAAATATTACCATCATTGACGTCAATCGACATCAGGATAAATCCAACGATGGCGGCAAAAGCTCAGGAAAATGCGCAGGAAAACAGCGTTCGACCCGCAAAAGAGAATAACCAGGGACGGCAGCTTAGCGAAGAAAGCGCGGAAATTTTACGGGGAGTCGCGAGCCGAAGCCCGGAAAAGCTAAAGAAAACGTTAGAACGACTGGCGTTGCTGGCCGGAGAGAGTACCCGCTCAGCCAGTCGTAATAAATAGCGCTTATGCCAGCACCAGGTTGGGTGCGCGGAAGGTCACAGGCAGTTCGGCTTCGTCTTCAAACGTTGCCCATTCCCAGGCTTCCTGTTTCGCCAGCACGGCCTGCAACAGCTTGTTGTTCAGGGCGTGGCCACCTTTAAACGCGGTAAACGCGCCAATGATGTTATGTCCACACATAAACAGGTCGCCGATAGCATCCAGCATTTTGTGACGCACGAATTCGTCTTCAAAACGCAGACCGTCTTCATTCAGCACGCGATAGTCATCCACTACGATGGCACAGTCGAAGCTGCCGCCCAGGCAGAGACCGCGAGACTGTAACGCCTCGATGTCGCGCATAAAGCCAAAGGTACGGGCACGGCTGATTTGACGGGCAAAAGCGTCAGCGGAGAAATCCATGCTGTAGCGCTGTGAGCTGGCATCAATAGCCGGGTGCTTAAAGTCGATGGTGAAATCGAGTTTAAAGCCGTTGTGCGGAACCAGTTCGGCCCATTTGTCGCCATCTTCAACCCTGACAGGCTGTTTGATGCGAACAAATTTTTTCGCGCAGTTCAGCTCCTGAATACCCGCGTCCATCAGCAGATAGATAAAGGGTGCCGCGCTGCCATCCATAATAGGGATTTCAGGCGCGTTAACTTCCACCACGATATTATCAATGCCAAGACCCGCCAGGGCCGCATTCAGGTGCTCGACCGTAGAAATACGCACGTCATGCTCGTTAACCAAACAGGTACAAAGCATGGTATCACGCACGGATTTGGCATCAGCCGGGAAATCAACCGGTGGATTCAAGTCAGTGCGACGATAGATGACCCCGGTATTAGCCGGCGCAGGGCGTAGCGTCAGTGTGACTTTCTTGCCGGTATGCAAACCGACGCCAGTCGCCTGAACAATACGTTTTAATGTCCGTTGTTTGATCATCGCATTATCTCGCAAAATTACTCATCCGACCGCCAGTATAAATTACTGACGGGCGAACACTTTAACACAAAGAGCGGAGAACCCCAACCTTCGGAGGATTCTCAGTCCGCCTGCTTGCGCAGGAAGGCCGGAATATCCAGATAGTCAGGCTCTTTGTTGGTTTGCGTGCCGGGCTCGTTGACCACCTTGGCGGCAGCAGGCTTCTGCTCCTGAGGCAGCGGTGCCATACCGTGCTGCTGATAACGGTGATCCATCACGGGCTGAGTCTGCGTCTGCTTGTTGGTCACCAGGGTGATTTCCGGGCGCTTATCCATGCCGATACCGGTCGCAACCACGGTCACGCGCAGTTCGTCATTCATTTCCGGATCAAGCGAAGTACCGATAACCACGGTCGCGTTGTCAGAAGCGAAGGCGCGGATAGTGTTACCCACGGTTTCAAATTCGTCCAGACGCAGGTCGAAGCCAGCGGTGATGTTGACCAGTACGCCGCGCGCGCCGGAAAGATCGATATCTTCCAGCAGCGGGCTGGAAATAGCCATTTCTGCCGCTTCTTCTGCACGATCTTCGCCGCATGCCACGCCGGAACCCATCATCGCGTAGCCCATTTCGGACATCACGGTGCGCACGTCAGCAAAGTCGACGTTCATCAGGCCCGGACGGGTAATCAGCTCGGCAATACCCTGCACCGCGCCTTTCAGCACGTCGTTAGCCGCACCGAACGCGTCCAGCAGAGAGATACCGCGACCCAGCACTTTCAGCAGCTTGTCGTTTGGAATAGTAATCAGAGAATCGACATGCTTGGAGAGCTCGGCAATACCCTGCTCCGCAAAAGCCATACGCTTCTTGCCTTCAAAATTGAAAGGCTTGGTCACGACGGCCACGGTCAGGATACCTAAATCTTTGGCGACTTCAGCCACGACCGGCGCTGCGCCGGTGCCGGTGCCGCCACCCATACCTGCAGCGATAAACACCATGTCCGCGCCTTCCAGCGCCTGACGTAATGCTTCACGATCTTCTTCCGCTGAATTGCGTCCTACTTCCGGGTTAGCCCCGGCACCCAGACCCTTGGTAATCCCGTTACCGATTTGGATGGTCTGGCCTACTGCCGTTTTGCGCAACGCCTGAGCATCGGTATTAACGGCAAAGAATTCTACACCTTCGATGCGCTCACGCACCATATGCTCTACGGCGTTACCGCCGCCGCCGCCGACGCCGATGACTTTAATCACCGCGTCATTGGTTAATTCCATAGGTTCAAACATAATTTCTCTCCGTTATGTGCCTGTCGCCTGGAGATCATAAAATAAGCCTAGCATGATCTCCTTTTCTCTAAATTAAAACTCTTTTTTCAGCCAGCTGTTGATTCGCTTGAACCAATTGCCCACTGACGCTCTTTTTTCCACATCAGCCTCACCGTTAAGGTGAGACTCTTTTCCGTAGTGCAGTAGCCCGACAGCTGTCGAGTAGTAAGGCTCCTGCGCATAATCTGTTAAGCCGGTGATGTTCAGCGGCTGGCCGATGCGTACCTGCGTATGGAATACGCGCTGTGCGCAGGCCGCCAGGCCTTCAATCTGCGCCGCGCCACCGGTCAGGACGATACCTGCAGCCAGATGGTGCTTGACGCCCTGCTGACGCAGCTGCTCCTGAAGCTGTAAAATCTCGTCATTGACCAGATTCAGCAGCTCGGTATAACGCGGCTCAATCACCTCAGCCAGCGTCTGGCGTTGCAGGCTACGCGGTGGACGTCCGCCCACGCTCGGCACCTCGACGTTTTCGTCTTTGCCAACAATGGAACCCAGCGCGCAGCCATGGCGTACCTTAATGGCTTCCGCATCGGTAGGCGGCGTGCCAAACGCATAAGCGATATCGCTGGTCACCACATTACCCGCGTACGGGATAACCTTGGTATGTCGCAGCGCGCCGCCAGTGTAAACAGCAATATCCATTGTGCCGCCGCCAACGTCCACAACGCAAACGCCCAGTTCGCGCTCATCTTCCGTCAGCACGGCAAAACTGGATGCCAGTCCGGCAAAAATCAGTTGGTCAACTTTCAGGCCGCATCGTTCAACCGCTTTCACGATGTTTTTCGCCATATCGTTATGGCAGGTGATCAAATGCACTTTCGCCTGCATACGCACGCCCGATAAGCCTACCGGATTTTTGATCCCTTCCTGATAATCGATCGCGTATTCTTGCGGAATAACATGCAAAATCCGGTGTTCGTCACGAACACGCACGGATTTCGCGGTGTGCACCACATTTTCCACATCTTCCTGGGTCACTTCTTCTTCTGAAATAGGAACCATCCCTATTTCGTTCTGACAGCTGATGTGTTTTCCGGACAGCGCCAGATAAACCGACGAAATCTGGCAGTCAGCCATCAGCTCTGCCTGGTCAATGGCGCGCTGGACGCACTTTACAACCGACTCCAGGTCGTTAACGCCACCTTTATCCATGCCGCGAGAGGGACAGCTACCCACACCGATGATATTAACCATGCCATCGGGCAAAATTTCCCCTACCAAAGCGGCGACCTTAGCGGTGCCGATTTCCAGTCCAACTACCAGTTTTCTGTCCGTCGCCTTGATCATTGTTGTTTAACCTGTGCCTGATTCTGTTGCTTATTACCGTCAGTGGTCTGAATAAGTGGCGGTGCCCAGCCTACTGCCGCGCCAGAGTCGTATCGCAGGTCCACATAACCGATCCGCTTATTTTCCGCTTGCGCCTGCTGCTGGAGCGTCGGCCAGAGCTGGATGAAGCGTTTCAGCCGCTTCATGTCCTCGTTACGCCCCAGTTCCAGTCGCGTATCGTCATCCAGTACCAGCTGCCATGAACGCCGCGCCGTCATTGACGCTGCCTTCAGCTTAAATTTTCCGGGGGCCAGCATCGCATCCATCTGGTGATAGCCTGCCAGCACCTCGGATTCACTGCCTTCCGGCCCGTACAGCATCACCCGCTTTTCTTTACCCAGGTGGTTAGCCGGCACGCTGAACGATTTCCCATTTGCATCAACCAGATGCAGGTCATTCCAGCGGGCAACCGGCACATATTCAACCAGATGAATCTTTAATTCATCCGGCCACTGCTTCCGTACGCTGACCTGTTGGATCCAGGGCAATCGTTCAATCTGCTGCTGGATAACATCCACATCCTGCGACATAAAAGTGCCCGGTTCGCCCAGCGACAGAATCGCCTGACGAATATCGTCATTGGTGGTGTAGTGCATTTGCCCCGTCACCACCAATCTTGACAGTGGAAGCCGGGAAGCGTCGTTCATCCAGCGTACCACCACGTAGCCACCTGCCGACATCACGCCAAGCACTATCAACAGAAAAAGAATGCCGGCCAGCCGCGAGCCGTTGCTGCGACCCGTGCGCGCTTTTTCCTGCGCCTCGCGATTGCGAACATTCAGAGCAGCCTGGGACATATCAGTCCGCCAGGTCCAGAATGCGAGCTACCAGCTGCGAAAAGCTCATGCCGGCTTGTTTAGCCGCCATTGGCACCAGACTGTGGCTGGTCATGCCGGGCGACGTATTCACCTCCAGCAGGTAAAACTGGCCATCGCCCCCCATCATCAGGTCAACCCGTCCCCAGCCGCTACAGCCCAGCGCGCGCCACGCTTTGATAACGATCTCGCTCAGTTCGGCTTCCCTTTCTGCCGACAAACCGCTCGGACAGAAGTACTGGGTTTCGTCAGAAAAGTATTTCGCTTCGTAGTCATAGAACTCAGAAGCCACCTGAATACGGATAGAAGGCAGAATGTCATCGCCGATCACCGCTACGGTGTATTCAGGGCCGCTCAGGAACGCTTCTACCAGCACGTCGTCATCGTGACGGAAAGCTTCATTCAGTGCGGCCTGAAGCGAGTCAGCGTCATTGACGCGGCTGATGCCCACGCTGGAGCCTTCGCTGCTGGGCTTAACGAAAACCGGCAGGCCCAGTGCGGCAATACGGGCGCGCATCTCGTCGTTAAGGCCGGCATCCATCTCTTTACGGGTAATCGCCACATAAGGCGATACCGGCAGACCGCAGCCCTGCCAAAGACATTTGGTACGCAGCTTATCCATAGTAATGGCGGAGGCCATCACACCGCTACCGGTATAGGGAATAGCGAGAAACTCCAACAGCCCTTGTAACGTACCGTCTTCGCCACCACGACCGTGCAGCGCGATAAAAGCTTTATCGAAGCCTTCTTCTTTCAGACGCGTTACCGGGAAGTCACGGATATCAACAGCATGCGCGTTAATGCCCGCCTCAAGCAGCCCGCCCAACACGGCGTTGCCTGACATCAGGGAGACATCGCGTTCCGCAGAAGTGCCACCCAGCAATACCGCTACTTTCTCAGCCATGATGTTTACCTTCTTTCTGCGGTTGTAATTTGTGTTCAGCAAGCGTGCGTGCGATGCGTCCGACATTGCCCGCGCCCTGCACCAAAATTAAATCGTTGCCGGACAGCTTTGGTGCCAGCATTTCCAGTACGGCGTCGTGGTCCGATACCAGGATAGGATCGACTTTGCCGCGTCCGCGAATAGTGCGACACAGAGAACGGCTGTCGGCGCCTGGGATGGGCGTTTCGCCAGCGGAGTAAACGTCCAGCATCAGCAGGACATCAACCTGAGACAGCACATTAGCGAAATCGTCATAAAGATCCCGGGTACGCGTGTAGCGATGCGGCTGGAAGATCATGACCAGCTGCTTGTCCGGCCAGCCCGCACGGGCTGCTTTAATCGTTGCGTCAACTTCGGTTGGATGATGGCCATAGTCGTCAACCAGCATGGCGGTGCCCTGCACGCCGTTCACGTCCTGCAGCGGGTATTCGCCCAAGAAATCGAAGCGACGGCCAGTGCCCTGGAAGCTTTCCAGCGCGCTCAGGATCTCTGCATCTTCAATGCCTTCTTCCGTGGCGACGGCTACCGCTGCGGCGGCATTCAGCGCATTGTGCCGACCGGGCGCATTCAGCGTTACCTTCAGCAGCGGCTTATCGTGGCGGGCCAGCGTAAAGTGGCCCTGCGCGCCGTGCTGCTCATAGCTGGCAATACGCACGTCAGCATCTTCGCTAAAGCCGTAGGTGGTTATCTGACGGCCTACGCGTGGGATAAGATCGCGGATCACCGCATCATCAACGCAAAGTACCGCCCGGCCATAAAACGGCAGGTTGTGCAGGAAGTTGATAAAGGTCTGCTTCAGGTTCTCAAAATCGCCCTGATAGGTATCCATGTGGTCGGCTTCGATATTCGTGACGATGGCCACCATCGGCTGAAGATGAAGAAACGATGCATCGCTTTCATCCGCTTCCGCAATCAGGTAACG